>NZ_JBFUGJ010000355.1:0-5924 GCF_056402975.1 Mesorhizobium sp. P3_A9
CGAATGGTCACGATGCGTGTGGCTGACGAAGATATGGCTGACCGGCCTGCCGGCGATCACGTCGAGCAAGGTCTGAAGATGTGCCTCGTCTTCCGGCCCGGGATCGATCACCGCCAGCGTATCGCGCCCGACGACATAGCTGTTGGTGCCATGAAAAGTGAAGGGGCTGGGATTTCGAACCGTGACGCGCTGTATGTCCGGTGCCACGCTCACGCCCTGGCCGTAGTGCGGATCGAAGCTGGTATCGAATTTGAGAGCCATATCGGCACAATGTTCCCGGAACGGCAAAACCGATTGCCGCATAGCACGCAAGCCAATATAGGAAAACGCTGAGACCGCGATTATCGGATCGCGACAGATCGGATTGGGGAAGATCATGGCAACTGCAACGACGATGCGCCCGCTTGTTTTTCTGGCTTTGCCGCAAGAAGGCGCGGCGCGACTGGCAACACAGCTTTTGCTGGCGATCGCCGGCACGCTGCTTTTGACCCTGTCGGCCAAGACCAAGGTCGTGCTGGGCCCCGTCGACATCTCGATGCAGACGCTCGCCGTCTTGCTGATCGCCGCAGCCTTCGGCATGCGCCTCGGCGTCGCCACGCTGCTGCTCTACATGGCGGAGGGCGCGATGGGCTTCCCGGTCTTCCAGGGTACGCCGGAAAAGGGCGTCGGCATCGCCTACATGCTCGGCTCGACCGGTGGCTATCTCGCTGGCTTCGTGGTCATGGCGGCGATTGTCGGCTGGGCTGCCGATCGCGGCTGGGATCGCCACCCGATCAAGCTTTTCAACGCGATGCTGGTTGCCGAAGTGGTGATGATGGCGATGGGCTTCGCCTGGCTGGCGCTGCTGATCGGTCCGGAAAAGTCCTGGCAGTTCGGCGTGGTGCCGTTCATCGTCGGCGACCTGATCAAGGTTGCGCTGGCGGCAAGCCTTGTGCCGGCCGTGTGGTCGCTGCTGAAGCGCTCCTGAGGTCTGTCGGAAGCTTGGCGTGCCATAGACGGCAGGGGTCCATTCCCGAGGGCGGGCGCTTCTGATGAAGGTTCTGGTCACCGGCGCCGCCGGCTTCATAGGCTATCACGTCGCCAGGCGGCTCCTGGAGCGTGGCGACGAGGTTGTCGGCATCGACAGCGTCAACGACTACTACGATCCAGCGATCAAGCAGGCGCGACTGCGGCTGCTGACCGAAGCAAGCCGAAGCACCAATGCCGGATATCATTTCATCCACGGCAATCTTGCCGACAGAGAGATCGTGGACGGCTGCTTTGCCGACCACGCCTTCGACCGGGTGATCCATCTCGCCGCCCAGGCCGGGGTCCGCTACAGCCTGGAAAACCCCCGCGCCTATGTCGAAAGCAACATCGTCGCTTTCACCAACATGCTGGAGGCTTGTCGCAGCGGCGGCATAGCGCATCTGACCTATGCCAGCACCTCGAGTGTCTACGGCGCCAACACCGACATGCCGTTTTCCGAGCACCGCCCGGCCGATCATCCGCTGCAGTTCTACGCCGCGACCAAGCGCGCCAACGAACTGATGGCGCACAGTTACAGCCATCTGTTCGGGCTGCCGACCACCGGGCTGCGGTTCTTCACTGTGTACGGCCCCTGGGGGCGTCCCGACATGGCGCTGTTCCTGTTCACCAGGAGCATCCTGGCCGGCGAGCCGATCAAGCTGTTCAACAATGGCAACCACACGCGCGACTTCACCTATGTCGATGACATCGCCGAAGGCGTGATCCGAACCAGCGACAGCCCTGCCGCCGGCAACCCTGCCTGGGATTCCGGCCATCCGGATCCGGCAACGAGCAGTGCGCCCTGGCGCATCTTCAACATCGGCAACAACAATCCGGTGAAGCTGACCGCCTATGTCGAGGCGCTGGAAAACGCGCTTGGCCGCAAGGCCATCATCGAGTTCTTGCCGCTGCAGCCCGGCGACGTGCCGGACACCTTCGCCGACACCTCGGCTCTCCAAGCGGCGGTCGGCTATCGGCCCGGTACGTCGGTGTCCGACGGGGTAGGGCGGTTCGTCGAGTGGTACCAGGCGTATTTTGGTAACGACTCTAGGGTATAAGCGGGCGCTGGCAGCAGCTTTTCAGGTGTCGTATGGCTACCACTGCTGCCGAGGGGATTTGGGCATGTCAGGGAGAGCTTCTTGAAAGGAATTATCCTTGCGGGAGGTAGTGGAACGCGCCTTTATCCGCTGACATTGGCAGTCTCTAAACAAATTCTTCCGGTATACGACAAGCCGATGATCTACTATCCGCTGAGCGTACTGATGCTCGCGGAAATTCGCGAGATCCTGGTTATTTCGACGCCCCGTGATCTGCCCGTTTTCCGCGATTTACTCGGCGACGGATCGGATTTTGGGCTGGATATCTCTTATGCGGAGCAGCCGCAACCCAATGGGCTCGCGGAAGCTTTCATCATCGGCCGCGACTTCATCGGCAAGGACAGCGTGTCGATGATCCTGGGCGACAACATCTATTTTGGCGACGGGCTGTCGCAGCTTTGCCGCAGCGCCGCTGCGCGGGAGACCGGCGCTTCGGTGTTCGCCTACCGCGTCGATGATCCAGAACGATATGGCGTCGTGTCCTTCGACAAGGCCACCGGAACCGCGCTCACGATCGAGGAAAAGCCGCAAAAGCCGAAATCCAACTGGGCTGTCACAGGGCTGTATTTCTACGACAACACCGTCGTCGATATCGCTTCCTCCATTAAACCTTCGGCCCGCGGCGAGCTCGAGATCACCGCGGTCAACAACGCCTATCTCGATCGCGGCCTGCTGCATGTGCACCGATTGGGGCGCGGCTATGCCTGGCTCGACACCGGGACCCATGACAGTCTGAACGACGCGTCTTCCTTCGTGCGTACGATCGAGCATCGGCAAGGCATCAAGGTCGCTTGCCCTGAGGAGATCGCCTTCGAGCAGGGCTGGTTGACGGCAGACCAAGTGCTGGAACGGGCAACCCGGTTGGGCAAAAATGAATATGCCGCCTATCTGCGCCGGCGCGTCGCCGATCTGTCGGAGGGCTGAGCGTTGGAGATCAGGTCCCTCGGCCTCGAAGGCGTGCTGGAAATCGTTCCAAAGCGGCATGGCGATGCACGTGGCTTCTTCATGGAGACATACAATGCCGAGCGCTTTGCGCAGGCCGGAATAAAATTGCATTTCATCCAGGACAACCATTCCTATTCCGCGGCGGCGGGCGTCTTGCGCGGGCTGCATTATCAGCTTGCGCCCCGCACCCAGGACAAGTTGCTGCGTGTGATCCGCGGCCGGATTCTGGATGTTTGTGTCGACATCCGCCGCAGCTCGAAGACCTTTGGAAAATGGATCGCCCACGAGATTTCGGCCGAAAAGGGCAACCAGATTCTGGTGCCAAGAGGCTTTGCACATGGTTTTGTGACGCTCGTGCCCGACACCGAGGTCCTCTACAAGGTCACCGACACCTATTCGCCCGACCATGAACGCTCGATCCGTTTCGATGATCCCGCCATCGGCATCAAGTGGCCGTCGATCGCTGGTGGGTTCCAGCTTTCGGACAAGGACCTCAAGGCACCGATGCTTGCTGCCGCAGAGGTGTTTGCCTGATGGGGATAGGGGCATGAACTTTCTGGTGACAGGCGGTGCCGGCTTCATCGGTTCGGCGGTGTGCCGGCATCTGTGCGCCAATCCGGCCTACCGGGTGACCAATCTCGACAAGCTGACCTATGCCGGCAACCTGGCTTCGCTGCGGCCGATCGAAAACGCGCATAATTACAGCTTCGCCCATGCCGATATCTGMGACGAGAGGGCGGTGCTCGATCTCCTGCGCCRCGACGACATCGATATCGTCATGAAYCTKGCCGCCGARAGCCATGTCGACCGYTCGATCGACGGRCCKGGCRCCTTCATCGAGACCAACATCGTCGGMACCTACCGGATCCTCAATGCGGCGCTCGAATACTGGCGCGGCCTTGCCGATGACAGGAAAAACCGCTTCCGCTTCCATCATGTCTCGACCGACGAGGTGTTCGGCGATCTGCCTTTTGATGGCGGCATGTTCGTCGAGGAGACGCCTTACGCACCGTCCTCGCCCTATTCCGCCTCGAAGGCAGCCTCGGACCATCTGGTGCGGGCCTGGCACGAGACCTATGGCTTGCCGGTCGTGCTCTCCAATTGTTCGAACAATTACGGCCCCTATCATTTTCCCGAAAAACTGATCCCCCTCGTCATTCTCAACGCGCTCGACGAAAAGCCGCTGCCGGTCTATGGCGCCGGCGCCAATGTGCGCGAYTGGCTGTTCGTCGAGGATCATGCGCGGGCCCTGGAACTCGTCGCCACCAAGGGCACACCGGGCGAGAGCTACAATGTCGGCGGCAATTCGGARCGGACGAACCTCGCCGTCGTCGAGACGATCTGCGACCTGCTCGATGTCAGGCGTCCTCGGGCCGGGGGCAAGAGCTACCGCGACCTGATCTCCTTCGTCACCGAYCGCCCCGGCCACGACCGCCGCTACGCCATCGATGCCTCCAAGATCGGCCGCGAACTCGGCTGGGCGCCGAGGGAGAATTTCGACAGCGGCCTGACCAGAACCGTGGACTGGTTCCTCGACAACAAATGGTGGTGGGGGCCGATCCGCGAGCAGCGCTACGCCGGTGAAAGACTGGGCGAAGCGCGSAAGGGTGGCGCGTGAGGCTCGTCGTCACCGGACGCGACGGTCAGGTTGCGGCAAGCCTGCTGGAGGCCCGCCAGGCGCGCACCGGCGTGGAGGTCGTCGCCATCGGCCGTCCGGATCTCGACCTGGCAAGACCTGGGACGATCATCGACGCCATCGCGGCGGGCAAACCGGATATCGTCGTCTCGGCCGCCGCTTACACGGCCGTGGATCAGGCCGAGGACGAGCCCGACCTTGCCTTTGCGGTCAACGCGACCGGCGCCGGCAAGGTGGCGCAGGCAGCCGCACGCCTTGGCGTTCCGATCATCCATCTTTCGACCGACTATGTTTTCGACGGCAGTGGCCCTCACGCGTATGTCGAGACCGACGCGACGGCACCCCTTGGSGTCTACGGCGCCTCCAAGCTCGCCGGCGAGCAGGCGGTGGCCGCTGCCGGCCCGCGTCACCTGATCCTGCGAACCGCATGGGTCTACAGCCCGTTCGGCAAGAATTTCGTCAAAACCATGCTGCGGCTGGCTGCCGACCGCGACGAGATTTCGGTGGTGGCCGATCAGTGGGGCAATCCCACCTCGGCGCTCGATATCGCCGACGCTATCCTGCATGCGGCGGCGATGCTGCATGACGACAAGAGTGGTGCGTTCGGTACTTATCACCTGGCCGGCACGGGTGAGACCAACTGGAGCGGCTTTGCCCGTCACATCCTGGACACAAGCCAAGCGGCTGGCGGTCCCTGGGCGCAGGTGCGGGATATTGCCACCAAGGACTATCCGACCAAGGCGCGACGCCCGGCCAGTTCGCGCCTGTCGAGCGCGAAATTCGCGGCCATATTCGGATGGAACGCGCCGGAATGGCGAAAATCCACCGAGCGGGTCGTGCGCCGCATCCTGGATCGTCAGTGAGCTCGAGGGTTCGATCGGCGTTCGATTTGCCTGAACTCGGTAGGCTTGCTCAATAGCTTTTCACGGCCGAGGTCACCTGAATCTCCCGCAGCGTGTTGAAATCGAACTCGGTCCCGCGTCCGAGATTGACAAGCCATTGCCTGAAACCTAAGCACGGGCAACTCGGGTGTCAGGTGGGGGCTTGGCAATTCACGGAGAGCTTCTTGAAAGGAAAAATCCTTGCTGGAGGCAATGAGAGCCGGCTGTACCCAATAATATTAGCGGCCTCTAAGCAAAAACTGCCCATTCATGAAGATCAGGTCGCGTGGCTTTGATCTATAGTAGCACGCTGTCCGACGTCTCCGCTCACCAGGACAGGCTGCGGCAGGTGAGGGG
>NZ_JBFUGJ010000356.1:0-5891 GCF_056402975.1 Mesorhizobium sp. P3_A9
CCTCGAATCGGTAAGGGCCAATCTCCGAAACCGGCGTTACTTCCGCTGCCGTTCCAGTCAGGAAGCATTGCTCAAAGCCTTCGAGTTCTTCCGGCAGGATGGCGCGTTCGATCACCTCCAGGCCACGATCCTTGGCCAGCCCAATGACCGTGCGGCGGGTGATGCCGTCGAGGAAACAGTCGGGCTTGGGCGTATGGATCTTGCCGTCCTTGACGAAGAAGATGTTGGCGCCCGTTGCTTCCGCCACCTGTCCGCGCCAGTCGAGCATCATGGCGTCGGCATAGCCTTTGGCTTCGGCGGCATGCTTGGACATGGTGCAGATCATGTAGAGGCCGGCGGCCTTCGACTTCGACGGCGCCGTGCGCGGGTCGGGCCGGCGCCATTCCGCCATGTCGAGGCGGATACCCTTCAGCTTCTGCGCCGGATCGAAATAGCTCGGCCACTGCCAGATGGCGATGGCGCAGTTGATACGGTTGTTCTGCGCCGAAACGCCCATCTGCTCGCTGCCGCGCCAGGCGATCGGCCTGACATACGCATCCTGGAAACCCTGCTTCTTCAACAGCGTGGTCGAGGCGTCGTTGAGCTCGGCGACCGAATAGGGAATCTTGAAGCCGAGCAGGAGCGCCGATTCATGCAAGCGCTCGGTGTGCTCGTTGAGCTTGAAGATCTCGCCGCCATAGGCGCGCTCGCCCTCGAAGACCGCGCTGGCGTAGTGCAGACCGTGCGTCAGCACATGGACCTTGGCGTCGCCCCACGGAACGAACTCGCCATTCATCCAGATGAAGCCGTCCAGTTGATCGAAGGGAACGGATGCCATGGTAACCTCCCGCGGGCAGCGCCCGCCTATCCTTAGTGTCGTTGCGTGTTCTTTTTGGCCGCGCCACGCGATTGGAGACGCCGGCCGGTGTCTCGAAGCGTAGGCGGATAATCGCGCTCTGGCAAACTCAGGAAGTTCCGGAAAAACCGGCCTGCCTTGCCTTTTCGTTCGCAATCCGCCCAAAAGCTTGTCAAAAATTACCATTGCAGGGAAATTACGTCAATAGTACTGACATAATCTCCCGTTCCCATGGAGAAATGATGACGGATCGAAGCCCAGCTGCCGGAAAACCGATCAGGACCGCGATGTCAGTCGAGGACGGCATCGACTTCGCCATCATCGAACTGTTCTTCTTCGCCTATCGCGACTTCACCTCCGATCCGGACCAGATCCTGGCCGACTATGGCTTCGGCCGCGCCCACCACCGGGTGCTGCATTTCGTCAACCGCCGGCCGGGCCTGACGGTTGCCGAACTGCTCGACGTGTTGAAGATCACCAAGCAGAGCCTGGCGCGCGTGCTCAAGCAACTGATCGACACCGACCATGTCGTCCAGTTGCAAGGCCCGCGCGACCGCCGCCAGCGCGAGCTTTATCCGACGGCGAAGGGCCGTGCGCTGGCACTCGCCCTTGCGCGGCCACAGTCGCGCCGCATCCGTGCTGCATTGGAAGATTCCGGCGCCACCGAACGGACCTTGGTGGAACGCTTCCTCGAAGCGATGGTCAATCCGGAGCTGAGAGCGCAGATTGACGTTGGGTCCGCAAAAATGTCAGGGAAAAGCCATGGAGAGCACTGAGAGGGTCGATCAGACGGCCGCACCGGACGACGATGCGCCGCATCTGCTCGTCGTCGACGACGACACCCGCATCCGCAATCTTCTCAAGCAGTATCTGACCGAGAACGGCTTTCGCGTCACCGTCGCCGGCAATGCCGGCGAAGCCAGGCGCAAGCTTGCCGGCCTCGATTTCGACCTGATTGTGCTCGACGTGATGATGCCGGGCGAAACCGGCGTCGACCTGACCAAATCGCTGCGGGCCGAAAAGAACGTGCCGATCCTGATGCTGACTGCGCTGTCGGAAACCGACAGCCGCATCTTAGGGCTGGAAGCCGGCGCGGACGACTATTTGCCAAAGCCTTTCGACCCGCGCGAGCTGATCCTGCGCATCAACAACATCCTGCGCCGCGGCGGCCCGGCGACGACGCCCAAGGTCGAACAGCTGGTCTTCGGCCCCTACACGTTCCAGATCGCCAGGCGCGAACTGAAGCGCGGCGGCGAGGCGCTGAAGCTGACCGATCGCGAGCAGGAGATTCTGGCGATCTTTGMCGCACGCGCCGGTGAGACCATCCCGCGCCACGAACTGGTCGGCGACGATTCCGAGGTCGGCGAGCGCACCATCGACGTGCAGATCAACCGGCTGCGCCGCAAGATCGAGCGCGATCCGTCCAACCCGGTCTGGCTGCAGACCGTGCGCGGTATTGGGTATCGGCTCAGCGTGGAATAGAGTAGCGGACGCGGCGCTAGAGCATGATCCCGAAAAGTGGGAACCGGTTTTCGGAAAAGATCATGCTCCATCCAGTGCCGCGGACGAAATGAAAAGAGCCAATGGCGACGACGGAACTGGAAGGGCCGGGACCTGACGGCTTGAGCGCACGCGCCACGCGAACGCTCAAGGCGGTGCCGCGCATCTGGAACCGGTTCTGGCGCCTTGTTTCACTCTACATGCCCAAGCGCCTCTATGCGCGCTCGCTCATCATCGTCATCGCGCCGATGATCCTGTTGCAGTCGGTCGTCGCCTTCGTCTTCATGGAACGCCATTGGGCAACGGTGACGCAGCGCCTGTCGCAGGCCACCGTGCGCGACATCGCCGCCATCATCGACCTGATCGAGACCTATCCGCACGACGCCGACTACGCCAAYRTCATCCGCATYGCCCAGGAYCGCATGCAGCTGAAGGTCGATCTGCTGCCGCCSGATCCKYTGCCGCCGCCCGGTCCAAAACCGTTYTTCTCGATCCTSGAYGACGTCCTCTCGTCCGAGATCACCCGCCAGATCAACCGGCCGTTCTGGATCGACACTGTCGGCAATTCCAACATCGTCGAGGTGCGCGTCCAGCTCGAGAACAAGGTGCTGCGCGTCTTCGTGCGCCGCAGCCAGGCCTATGCCTCCAACACCCACATCTTCCTGATCTGGATGGTCGGCACCTCGCTGGTGCTGCTGATGATCGCTATCCCCTTCCTGCGCAACCAGATCCGGCCGATCTTGACGCTCGCCGAAGCCGCCGAAAGTTTTGGCAAGGGCCGACCGATGCCGCGTGATTTTCGCCCGCGCGGCGCCGAAGAGGTGCGCCGCGCCGGCTTTGCCTTCATCCAGATGCGCGAGCGCATCGAGCGCCAGATCGACCAGCGCACCGCCATGCTGACCGGCGTCAGCCATGATCTGAGAACCATCCTCACCCGCTTCAAGCTGCAGCTGGCGCTGGCCGGCGGCAAGACCGAGACCAAGGCGGCGCTTAACCAGGACATCGACGATATGCAGTCGATGCTGGAAGGCTATCTTGCCTTTGCCCGCGGCGAAGCCTCAGAGGACCCGGGACGTTTCGATCTCGAAGCCTATTTCCAGAAACTCGACGATGAGGCCACCTTGCGCAAATGCAAGCTGTCAACGACGCTCTCCGGCGATCCGACCGTGCATGTCAGGCCGAACGCCTTCGCCCGGCTGTTGTCCAACGTCATCGGCAACGCCTTCCGCTATGCCAAGACGGTGGAGGTCAGCGCCAATCACGGCCGTGGCTCGCTTGTGGTCACCRTCGACGACAACGGTCCGGGCATTCCGGCCGACAGGCGTGAGGACGTGTTCAAGCCTTTCGTGCGGCTCGACGAGGCCCGCAACCTCGACGCCAGCGGCACCGGGCTCGGCCTGTCGATCGCCCGCGACATCGCCCGCAGCCATGGCGGCGACATCAGCCTCGACGACAGCCCGCTCGGCGGCCTGCGCGCGGTCATCAAGGTTCCAGCTTAGAGCCGATGGCGTACGCCTTTTGTCGCCGGCGCTCTTTCCTGCTACGATCCAAGGCATGTACTCCCTCACCGCTATCGGCCGGCAAGCTGTCACAAAGATTGCCATGATCGAGCTTTCGGCATGTGTCTAGAACGCAAAGCGCGGGTGCGCCGGACCACGCCGCCACCTGAAAGCGTCGTTGCAGGCTGGTACGAGAACGCCAACCTGCTCGATAGCTACAGCATCGATTTGAGTTCATCGAAACAGTACAGCATGCGCGTGCTGGCGACCCGGACAGTCGGCGATCAGCCCGCGTGGATCAAGGCGTTGCTCGCGGTCCGCGACGCGATGGTGACGCCCTTTGGCGTCAAAACCTCCGGCGAGGTCCGAGCGTCCAGGACCGACAACGAACGCGTGGACTTTTTCCCGGTGCAATGGGAAGGCAAGGACGAGATTGTGCTGGGTGAGGACGATCGACACCTGGACTTCCGATTGTCGCTGCTCCGTCGCAATTCTCCAACCGGCACGCAGCTCATCGCGACAACCGTCGTGCACTCCCACAATGCCTTCGGCCTCACCTATCTCAACGTGATCAGGCCCTTCCATCACTTCGTGGTCAGGGCCAACCTGGCACAGTTTGCGCGCGCACAAGGTTAGGTGGCCACAAGTCAGGAGGCCTCCATGACCGAGGTCACGGGTCACTCTTTAGGCGCGTCCGGCGCGATATGCTCCTCGGCGCATCAATGCCGAAGTCGACATGACATATCTCCAGACATTGTCCGATATCTGTGGGGTCGATGTTTTTACAGTGGGTGTCGGTTCGCAAGGTAATGAAGCCACTTCGCTCGCTATGTCTCAAAAATCTGAGAATTTCCGGCTAGAAACGCTTCGTCAAAATTCCCAATTTTCGGTCAGGCTCTTAGCCAGTTGGAAATTGGGCTTCATCCGCCCGTCATGAAACCATGGTGAAGAGCGCGCATGAAGCGCGCGACATCACTTGATTCGGCCTTGCCGCCCCACTTCGACCCCGTGCCCGCCCGGGTGCGCTGGAGCGAAGCGCGGGCAGCCGGCTGGTCGCCGTTCCGGCATCGTCTCAAGGCAACCGTCGACCTTTCCAGCAAAGGGCCGCCATGCGCATATTGATGGTCACCGACGCCTGGCGCCCGCAGGTCAACGGCGTCGTCCACACGCTGGAGCGGCTCACCGAAACGCTGAAATCCTTCGACGTGTCGGTGGATTTCTTGACCCCGAACATCTTTCGCACACTGCCCTTGCCGACCTACCCCGACATCAGGCTGGCGCTGACCACGCCAGGCCATGTCGCGCGCCTGATCGATGCCTACAAGACGGACCACGTCCACATCGTTACCGAAGGCCCGCTCGGCATCATGGCGCGGCGCTATTGCCGCAACGCCGGCCGGCCGTTCACCACCAGCTATCACACGCGCTTTCCMGAATATCTCAGCGCCCGYCTGCCGGTSCCGGAAAGCTGGGCCTATCGCTGGCTGCGCGAYTTCCACAATTCCGGMCAGGGCACGCTGGTTGCCACCCAATCGCTCGCCGACGACCTTTCTGCGCGCGGCTTCAACAAGCTGAGGCCATGGACGCGCGGTGTCGACACCGACCATTTCCGCCCGGACAAGCGAAAGGATCTCGGCTTCCCCGGCCCGGTCTTCCTCTGCGTCGGCCGCGTCGCCATCGAGAAGAACCTCTCCGCCTTCCTCGACCTCGATCTGCCCGGCAGCAAGGTGATCGTCGGCGAAGGCCCGGAGCTTGCCAAATTGAAGGCGAAATATCCCAAGGCGCACTTCCTCGGCCACCGCCCCAATGACGAACTGGCCGAGATCTATGCCTCGGCCGATGTCTTCGTCTTCCCCAGCCGCACCGACACCTTCGGCAACGTCATCATCGAGGCGCTGGCCAGCGGCACGCCGGTAGCCGCCTATCCGGTGACTGGACCGATTGACATCGTCGGCGACGGCATTGGCGGCGCGGTCTCGACCGACCTTCGCGATGCGTCACTCGCCGCCCTCAAGGTTGACCGCGCCGAAGCCCGCGAACGCGCCATGCGCTACAGC
>NZ_JBFUGJ010000357.1:0-5883 GCF_056402975.1 Mesorhizobium sp. P3_A9
CTATTTCGATGGCCTGCGTGAATCCCGCGCCGACGCCCAGGCCTACGACGCCAAGGCAAGACAACAATTGCGAAGCCTGAGCCTCGACCTTGTCGGCTTGGCTTCCCCAGAACAGAAGGAACAGCATTCATGACCGACAGAACCGAACACACAGTCATCRTCGGCGGCTCMTCCGGCATCGGCCTGGCGACCGCGCGMAAR
This sequence comes from Mesorhizobium sp. P3_A9, assembly GCF_056402975.1. Lineage (NCBI taxonomy): Bacteria > Pseudomonadati > Pseudomonadota > Alphaproteobacteria > Hyphomicrobiales > Phyllobacteriaceae > Mesorhizobium > Mesorhizobium sp. P3_A9. Next base: position 202 of record NZ_JBFUGJ010000357.1, read on the forward strand.
CTGMTTGGSCCCGRMATGAAGGTGACSATCACCGGCCGYAACCAGGACAAGCTCAACAACGCCTGGAAAAGCCTCGGCGGCGCCGCCGACAAGGCCGCCTTCGATGCGTCGAAGCCGGATGAGGTCCGTCAATTCTTCGAACGTCTCGGCCCGTTCGACCACCTCGTTCTGGCGGCGAGCGGCGGCAAGGGCCTTGGTCCCTTCGCGACCCTCGACCTTGCCGACATCGGCAGCGGCGTCGAGGAGAAGGTGCGGCCGCAACTGTCCTGCCTGCAGGCCGCCTTGCCGACGCTGAACAGATCGGGGTCGGTGACCTTCATATCGGCGGTATCGGCTCAGGCCACCATGCCCGGCGTCGCCGGCATCGGTGCCGTCAACGGCATGCTGCTGACCGTGACGCCGATCCTGGCTGTCGAGCTGAAGCCCTTGCGCGTCAACGTCGTGGCGCCCGGCGTCATCGACACGCCGTGGTGGGACTTTTTACCGGACGAACAGCGGCAGGCGGTCTTTGCCGAATATGCCGGCAAGACGCCTGTGGGCAGGATCGGCCGCGCCGAGGACGTCGCCTCGGCGATAGCCTTCCTCGTCTCCAACGGCTTCATGACCGGCCAGGTGCTGACCTGCGATGGCGGGTTGCGATTTGCGGCGTGATTTCGGCCTTCAAAGCGACTGCGCGATCAGCGTCAGGAAACCGCCGCTCAGCGCGACATTGCCGACGAAGCCGTTGATGCGCGCCGCGCGGTCCGGGCCCTGATGGTCCCAGAAATTGTGGAACATCGGCGTGGCGACGATCAGGAACAACACCAGCACCGCMCMRGCGATYGCSGTCCASARGCCKGCSATCACCAGMACRCCGGCGRYGAYCTGCAGGACGATGCCGGCCCAMAGCGCCARYCGGGCCTGTGGCACGCCGCGCGCGGCCATCAATCCGGTAAGGAAAGCCGCGTTCTGGATGTTGCGCAGGCCAGCGAAGAYAAAMGCGCCGCCGAGCAACAGGCGGCCGAGAAACAACAAGGTCGAAGGCAAATCGGTAGGCATCAATCTCTCCCTTTGAAAGCAGTTGGAGCGCCGCCTCCCGACGGCGCTCCCATGGCGATATAAAATCAGGCAGCCTTGGCAGCCGGCATCGGATGAATGGCGTGGAACGGGATGCAAAGCCGGTTCCAGGTGTTGATCATGCCGAGCGCSACYGASAGCTTGACCAGTTCCTCTTCCGAGAAATGCTCSAGCGTSCKGGCATAGAGYTCGTCCGASACGCCATTGTTGGCGATTAGGGTCACGGCTTCGGTCCAGGCCAAGGCGGCGCGCTCGCGCGGGGAAAACAGCGGCGATTCCTTCCAGGCCGMGACGAGATAGAGCCGCTGCTCGGYCTCGCCRTCGCGMCGCGCCTCGCGGCTATGCATCTCGACGCAATAGGAACAGCCATTGATCTGCGAGGCCCTGAGCTTGATCAGGTGCAGCAGGCTGACCTCGAGCCCGCATTCGTCGACCGCCTTGTTGAGCGCCGACACTGCCTTCATGATCTCGGGCGCCTTGGCGTAAAATTGCAGTCTCGGCTTCATCATCTTTCCTTTCACATCTGCTTTGGGTTTTGCGGGGTTGAACTGGGTTTCTGCGGCCGCTGGTGGCGCGCCACGAAGGCGCAGCTCGCGGCAAAGGATCTCGGATCGCCCTCCGCCGCGTAATCCGCCACAATGTCGGACAGCTTTGTTTCGGCGAGCGCCGCCCGATAGGCGCGCTCAGCTTTCAGCATCGCAGCATTGATGCCGCAGGGTTTGACATAGGCCGAGGCATCGATCTTGACCGGACCGTTGCGGCGGATTTCGCCGCAGCGAAACGCCGGTTCGCGCCCTTCGACGGCCAGCACGATGTCGAGCAGGGTGATGCGTTCGGCCGGCCGCGCCAGCCTGTAGCCGCCCGCCGGACCCGATACCGATTCCAGGATGCGCGCCGCCGTCAGCATATTGAGATGCTTCAGCAGATAGCTCGGCGACAGGCCGAAGGCCTCTGCCAGGGCAGCGCCGGGCATGGTGCTGTTGCCCTCGACGCTCGCCAGCGTGGCCGCGCAATGGATGGCCGCTTCAACGCCCTCGCCCAGCTTCATGGTGCCGATCTCCAGTTCATGGATATCTTTTATCCTGGATAATTTTTATCTGCAATAGAAAACTAGAACTATCCCAATATTCGCGATGGCTCACAGAACTTGGGTACCTCGCACCCCGCRAAGCGGGGGAGAGGTGGCCCGGCGAAGCCGGGACGGAGAGGGGGACGMCCTCCGTGAAGCCAGAGCACAATGAAAGAGGGGGCGCTTGTCAGCTCCCTGATGCGACAATCTCAGATGCCGCGCCAGCCCCTCTCCGTCCCGGCTTCGCCGGGCCACCTCTCCCCACTGCGTGGGGCGAGGAATCCGGGTTTTTCGAACTACTCGCTCTCCCCCTCCAGCGCAGGCACCGACACACCGGCCAGTTCCGCCGCCAGCAGCCGCGAGGCACCGGCCCGGGCGATACGCAGCATCAGCGCCTTGCGCGTCGCCGCCGCCATGCGATGCTCCGGCGCGTCGCGCAGGATCTCGGCGCCGTAGCCATCGGAGAGAATGAAGCCGCACTCTTCCGGGAAGATGTCCGCCGGCACGCCGGGATGGGTGGCGAAGAAGAAGCGGTCGGAATGCAGTCGGTAGTCGGGCCATTTGCGRTCGACCCGGAAATCCTCGATCGAGGATTTGATCTCGATGATCCAGATGTCGCCCTGCCGGGTCAGCGCCACGAGGTCGGCGCGGCGGCCGGTGGCCAGCGACAATTCAGGCAGCACATGCRCGCCCATTTCCATSAGCAGCCGCTGCACGCCRCGCCGCACCAGCATGGCGCGTTCCGACTGGCGGCCGTCGATAAGGGGATTGATTGCGATGGGGGAAATGATCGGCATGACAGCCACCATGCCAGATTCTGTTCACGGTTTGAACCCCTTTGCGACGGGCGATTATATATTTGACAGACCCAAACGACTATGCGATAACGAATCCAAGGAGTTATCGCTATGTCCGTCCTGTCCCGCCCCTACTTCCACGATGAAGCCGCCGCCTTCGAACATGTCGAGGGTATGCTTTGGCCGCAGGGTCCGGTGTGCCACCATTGCGGCTCGATGGAAAAGCACTACGCATTGAAGGGCGGTCGCACGAAGGCTTCCAAGAAGAACCCTCACGGCGTCGAAATCCATGGCCTCTACAAGTGCTCGGATTGCCGCAAGAAGTTCACGGTTCGCATGGGCACGATATTCGAGGAAAGCCATTTGCCGCTGCACAAGTGGTTGCAGGCTATCCATCTTATGTGCTCGTCCAAGAAGGGTATCAGCGCCCACCAGATGCACCGCGTCTTGGAAGTCACCTACAAGACCGCTTGGTTTCTCTGCCATCGCATTCGCGAGGCCATGCGCTCTGGCGACTTCTCGCCCATGGGTGGCAATGGCAAGACCGTTGAGGTTGACGAAACCTACATTGGCCGTCTGGCTGGCACCCCGGTCAAGACCGGTGGCGGCTCGCATAAGAACACCGTTGTTACGCTTGTCGAACGCGGTGGCCGCGCTCGTTCCTTCCATGTCGATACTGCCCGCATTGGAACGGTTATGCCTATCGTCCGCGCCAACATCGCCAAGGAAAGCGCCTTGATGACGGATGAAGCTGGCATGTACCGCCGCGTGGGCCAGGAATTCGCGTCGCACGATGTCGTCACGCATTCCAAGGACGAATACGTTCGCTACGATGGCGAAAAGACCATCCACACGAATACCGTCGAGGGCTATTACAGCATCTTCAAGCGCGGCATGAAGGGCGTTTACCAGCATTGCGCCGAACACCATCTGCACCGCTATCTGGCAGAGTTCGACTTCCGCTATTCGAACCGCTCGGCCATGGGAATTGAAGACAACGTTCGTTCGCTCATCGCCTTGAAGGGTACCAAGGGTAAGCGCCTGACCTATCATGGGCCTCATCACAGCGAAGCATGACCACTACCGGAAGCCGGTCCAGTTGCAGCTACCCCTTTGGAAAGGTCAACCGTTTCGGAAACGGAATAAGCGTTGAGTCTTAAGGCGGTTTCGCCTATATTTAGGGCCTCCCTCGGCCCGAAACCCCTGCCAAGTGTAGGGAACCCGTCCAAGACGGAGGCGAAAGCTAGGGCCGGGGGACGCCTCTCATCTGCCTGTGCCAAATAGTGAATTTCCCCTTCACCGCCGTATCGCGCGCTGGGTCTAATACGCGCGCCTTGTCCAGAATGTAGTCAGACAGCCAGCACTTGGCTGGAGACGCGCCAGCGACCTTCCTATGGCCATTGAGATGGAAAGCCACCGCGCCAATTAGGAGGTCCGTCAACTGCAACAACGGCTCATCGTGCGAGCCTCGAAAGTGGAGTCTCCTAAACGGCCAATCCCGCTGATCGCCCTTCTTTTTGATGCCTCGATTCAGCATCAAACGGATTTCATCTAGCGGGGTATTTGTCTCGCGCTTGTCCGGGTAGACGTGGAAAAGGCAGTCGCCATAGAGCCGGCCAAATTTCATAAGGAGCTGGTAGATTTCCTTGTTGAAGCCAATCTCACGGTTGCCGCTGTTGAAGGCATGTTCATTCCGGCGCGCCATTTCGACAACCAGGCAATGGAATTCGACAGGGCCGCCATACCATTCGCCAATGAAAAACTGATCCACAATCTGCTGGTAGGCTTCAAGTTTCGCCAACGAGACTTTGGTCCACTTCAACTCAGAGCCGGGCAACTCCTTGCGGCGGATGAATTTGCACGCAACGTTCAAAGCCTCGGCCACACGGCGCGGCGCTATGATGCCGCCAAGCACCAAGAACCGGTGCTGGTTCTGGCTGCTTTCGTCGATGTAGATATTTCTGATAAGGTCGTCGTCCGGAGACTGCATAGGAGGCCGTAATGGCTACTGAGTCGCAAGAGAAACAACAGTATCAGAAATTCAAGGAAGCCGCCCACGATCTGGAGACAGACCAGTCTGAGGAAGCCTTTGATCGCGTGTTGAAGAAGGTAGTCACGGCAACCCATGGACTGAAGGTCTGCCCTGAATGCCAGCACGTCTTTCAGGGCAATGGATGGGACGGGATAGATGCTCATTGGAAGTCGAAGCACGACAGCATCATGCCGTACGCTGAAGCTTGGCCGCTGATCAAAGCTGGCAAATACACCAAGTAGCGTCCCTCCCAGTCGCGCGGGAGGGACGGCACCAGGACCATGATCTAAGCGGCAGCTAGAAGCTGGTATCCATCATCATTGCTGTGCTGAATTTGGATCGGCTGCGGCTTCAGAGTGTGCACACTCCGGCGCGACAATTCATCCATGCCAGCTCCAGAAGCCAAATCGAGTTTTTCAATCGCCAGACGCCGGATGATCGTCTCCGCCGACCCGTCAATTACAAACTCGCCTCGCTCCCACCGTCCAACCGACTGCTTGTCGTGGTGAACAAGCATTGCAAGCTCAGATTGAGTATACCCCATTTCTGTTCTCAGGAAACGGAGTTCATCAGGGCTTATCCCGTGCTCATGCGAGATGATGCCAAGAGCGATCACGCGGTGAAGCTCATTGACAGCCGGGATAGTGATGACTTCGTCACCTTCATCGTCGTTTACGAATTCAAGACCGCTAATGAAAACGTTCTTCAGCCCGCATTCGGTGTAGTGG
>NZ_JBFUGJ010000358.1:0-5837 GCF_056402975.1 Mesorhizobium sp. P3_A9
GCCACTTGCGGTTTTATGTTAAGGTTCGGAAACGAGCCGGTATCCTTCGGCCCCGCGTCCACGGCGATAGGCGTCGGCCCGCTGGTATTGCTGCTCGAACACCCGGCAATCCCCAGCAGAACAATCGCCGCGCCGATGCGGGAAAACCGTGCGGCGCCAAAAAAAACAGTCTCGCCAATATTAATCGTCATATTGTTTYCYTGGCAGCCGRGKTAGAGCGAGATTGGACCCKGTCRGATGTCCCATGTTAATATGTCAAGAAAACGCYYCGGGAGGAACCCCGCGAACCATGTCCAAAACACCCGATTCGGGCAAAACGGAAGATGACGAGCCTTCGACCGTCGAGCAATATCTGGTTAAGGACCCGGAACGTTTCGCGTTGAATATGGCGCGCATGGTCGAGCAGGCCGGCAAGGCGGCGTCCGCCTGGGCCGAACCGCGCGAACGCGGCGAAGTGCGCGACCACGTCGCCGAGCCGGTCGTCGACATGGTCAAGACCTTCTCCAAGCTCAGCGAATACTGGCTTGCCGACCCGCAGCGCGCGCTGGAAGCGCAGACGCGGCTGTTCGCCGGCTATATGACCGTGTGGGCGAACGCCATCCAGCGCGTCAGTCCCAACGCCGAAGGTCAGGATGTCGCGGTCAAGCCGGAGCGCGGCGACAAGCGCTTCCAGGATCCGGAATGGGGCCGCAATGCCTTCTTCGATTTCCTCAAGCAGGCCTATCTCGTCACCTCGCGCTGGGCGTCCGAACTGGTCGATCACGCCGAAGGTCTGGACGAGCACACCCGGCACAAGGCGAGCTTCTACGTCAAGCAGGTGTCCAACGCCATCTCGCCGTCGAATTTCATCTTGACCAATCCGGAACTGTTCCGCGAAACCGTCGCGTCGAACGGCGAGAACCTGGTGCGCGGCATGAAGATGCTGGCCGAGGACATCGCCGCCGGCAAGGGCGACCTGAAAATGCGCCAGGCCGACTATTCGCCCTTCGAGATCGGCAGGAACATCGCCACCACGCCCGGCAAGGTGGTCGGCCGCAGCGATGTCGCCGAGATCATCCAGTATGATCCCTCCACCGAGACCGTGCTGAAGCGGCCGCTGCTTATCTGCCCGCCCTGGATCAACAAGTTCTACATACTCGACCTCAACCCGCAGAAATCCTTCATCCGCTGGGCGATTGAGCAAGGCCACACCGTCTTCGTCATCTCCTGGATCAATCCGGATGAACGCCACGGCGCCAAGGGTTGGGAGGCCTATATCCGCGAGGGCCTGCAATACGGCCTCGACACGATCGAGAGGGCCACCGGTGAACGCGACGTCAACGCGATCGGTTATTGCGTCGGCGGCACGCTTTTGGCGGCGGCACTGGCGCTGATGGCGCAGGAGGGCGACGACCGCATCAAGTCGGCGACCTTCTTCACCACGCAAGTCGACTTCACCTATGCCGGCGACCTGAAAGTGTTCGTCGACGAGGACCAGGTCGCGGCGGTGGAAAAGTCGATGAACGAGAAGGGCTATCTCGACGGCACCAAGATGGCGACAGCCTTCAACATGTTGCGCTCCGGCGACTTGATCTGGCCGTATGTCATCAACAACTACATGCGCGGCAAGGATCCCCTGCCCTTCGACCTGCTCTACTGGAACGCCGATTCGACCCGCATGGCTGCCGCCAACCACTCTTTCTACCTGCGCAACTGCTATCTCGATAACACGCTCTCGCAGGGCACGATGGAACTCGCCGGCCACACAGTCTCGCTGGGCGACATCACCATCCCGGTCTACAACCTCGCCTCGAAGGAAGATCACATCGCGCCGGCGCTGTCCGTCTTCCTCGGTTCGAAATATTTCGGCGGCAAGGTCGACTATGTGATGGCCGGATCCGGCCACATCGCCGGCGTCGTCAATCCGCCCGCATCCAACAAATACCAATACTGGACCGGCGGCACGCCAACAGGCGATTTCAACCAGTGGATAGCCAGCGCAACCGACCATCCGGGCTCGTGGTGGCCGCACTGGCAAAGCTGGATCGAGGCCAAGGACAACACCCGCGTGCCTGCCCGCAAACCCGGCAAGCATATGAAAACCTTGGGGGATGCTCCCGGCAGCTATGTGAAGGTGCGTGTGTAACGGATTGTAATGTGTGGTGAGTTGACGGCCCGGTAAAAGCGGGCGAAATGGTGTCGTCAACCATCAAGCAGCCGTAATTCGGCAATCACTGCAAAAATACTTTCAGGCTTGCGGATTTGACACAGGTCTCGTTTCCGGATCGGAGACAACGGTCACCTCGACGCACATCTTGGTTCTGCGTCAAGGACATACCGACCGGACATCGAGGGGGAATTTGACTTTGAAATCAGCAGGATGGAGCCTCGCAAAGGGAGAACGCCGCGCCATCGTGGCAGCGCTCTGCTCCGTGCTCCTGGCCTCCTGCACCTCGGCCGGCGACCCGACAATGTCGGTCGGCATGCCCGGCTACAATGCCTCTGCCTCGAACATCAATGCGGCCGCCACCGGCAAGCCGGTCATGACCGCCGATTCGTCGTCGCAGACGGCGACCGAGCAGACGACCGTGATGACGGCAAGCGATACGGCGCTGCCCGAAAAAGTCGCCTACGTGCCGATGGCCAAACCCCAGGCCGCCTTTCCGCTGACAACGCCAGCCGGGGCTGAGACGATAGTGGGACAAACGCCGCAGGCCTTGCAGCAGCCGGTCCAGACGGCGCAGCAGACCGACCCGGTCGCCCAGAAGATCGCCGCCGCCGATGCCACCGTGACGACGCCGAAGCCGGCCGCGGCACCGGTGATGAACAATCCGGTCTATGTGACATCAGGCGAGGCGCCGCAAGCCGAGGCGCCGAAGAAAAAAGGCTTCTTGGCCTCGATGTTTGGCGCCACGCCCGCTTCGGCAACGCCCGCGCCCCTGGTCAACACCAGGTCGGGCGAACAGCCGGCCGCGCAAGCCAAGCCGGCAGCGGCGGCAAAGCCGATCATCACGCTGGCCTCGGCCGACTCCACGGCAAAGCCGATACAATTGGCCTCGACCGGTGACGAAGCCGGCCACATCACGGGCGGCGATGCTCTGCCCGGCGTGCGCCAGACGGCGCTGTTTGAGATCAAGCGCAAATCCGGCCTCGACGACGAAAGCGACGTCGACCTCAATGAGGACGAGGGTCCAATCGGCGGCAGCTATCAGGTTGCGTCCGCCGCCGGCATGGCTCGGCTCGCGCCCAACGGGCTGCTGAAGCAGAACGAGACCGTCGACGTCGCCTGCCTGAAGCCGTCGCTGGTGCGCGTGCTGAAGACGATCGAAGGCCACTACGGCCGCAAGATGGTGGTCACCTCGGGCTATCGCGACCCGGCCCGCAACCGCCGCGCCAACGGCGCCAAGAATTCGCTGCACATGTACTGCGCCGCCGCCGACATTCAGGTGCCCGGCGTCTCCAAATGGGAGCTGGCGAGCTACATCAGGACCATGCCCGGCCGCGGCGGCGTCGGCACCTACTGCCACACCGAATCGGTCCACGTCGACGTCGGCCCCGAGCGCGACTGGAACTGGCGCTGCCGCCGGCGCAGCGGCGGTGGTGATGGTGGTGGCGACGGCTAACGGCGTGCACGCGCATGAGCCCTTTTAGCAGCCAGGAACCGTTCGCTGATATCGCTCCCGCCTGCTGAGTTTAGCCGAAGCATCCCCGACTTCGTCATCCACGGGCGTAGCAGGAGCGAAGCTCCGTCGCGAAGACCCGAGGATCCATGCCGCGCCCCTGGCCGACGCGCGCAGCGGAACAGAATTCTGCACCGCTGCGGCGTTCAAAAGTCGCGGCATGGATTCCAGGGTCTGCGCCGCGTCGCTTCGCTCCTTGCTCCGCCCTAGAATGACGAAGCGATGGATATCGCCGCTAATGATCAGCCGTGCAGCCGTGACGAAACACCCGTGTTTCCATAGCCCGCAAAAAAGTTGTCCAAGGCGTCAACTGACGGGTTGCCGGTTATGCTCAACGTGAGTATAAGCCGCTTCGTCTGAGCGCGCCCATCGTCTAGCGGTTAGGACACCGCCCTTTCACGGCGGTAACAGGGGTTCGATTCCCCTTGGGCGTACCAGACTTTTCAAGCACTTGGCTGGTTTGTTGATTGACACATCGAATATGGGGCGAATAAACGCCCGCGAACGTCCATGAACGCCAGCAAAGAAAAGCCAGCCACCGAAGCAGCGGGCCAACCATAACGCCCGCCGTTTGGCCGCGTGCCACTGCCACGCGGACGGCTCGGCAACAAAGTCGCCACCGTGGCGAATGCCCTGTTGCAGACCTTAAGCTGGGATCAAGAGTGCAATTCGATGGATGCCAACCACGTTGCTGATGTTGGTGGCTTTGTCCGACTTTCCCTTGCCGCAGCTGTAGATGCCGCCGTCCTTGACGGTATATGCTGGAATACCTTTCTTCTCTATTTTGAACTCACCGGCAATGATGTGACAGACCATGTCCATGTCCATCATAGGCTGGTCGTCTGGATCGGAAGCTCCAGGTTGATAGATCACATCGATTATCTTGATGCTCTTGTAAGCACTGATCTGCGATTCCTGCTCCCCGACCTCCACCATCCGTCGCCCATGCCCCATATCCATGCCATCTGTGGCGCTATAGGTGGGAGCTGCCGCCCCCGCCGGCGCTGCCAATACAAAAGCGGGTGTCGCGGCAGTCGCTGCGAGACCAAATTTAAGGGCTGATCTGCGATTAAGGTGTTCCATGTGCGGTCCTCCCTTTGAGCAGTAGTACGATTAATTCGCGGGGGGACTCGGCGCTTAAGTTCGAAAGCTGTCAACCGTTTCTCTCTTCGTCGGGAAGACGCTCTATGAGCCGCTGGAGKCAGAGACCGAGGCGACGGCCCTACAATTTCGCCCAAGGAAATAAGACGCCGCCAGCGCGCGTTCACCCTTGGGCGCTGTTCAGACCGTATGCGGCCCATGCGTCTCCAGGTGGCTCGCTGTGGCCTCCRGGCAGCGTTTTTGCACTCGTTCCACGTACTGTCGAAAAATTCCGATCGATCAGAGATCAATTACCGGGACAGGGTGAAAAATATATATCGGGTTATACCGCAGTGACGTGCAATAACACTGAGCTGAACGGCGCCTTGCAGGGATGGCAAAGGGAGCTTATTATCGTTTAACGGGGAACTATTTGCGGCATGGCTTGGGGAATATGCTATGCGTAGGATCTTGCGCGAATTCTGGAATGATCAGCGCGGTATCGCGATGCTGCTGGTTGCAATTATGCTGCCGGTTCTCATAGGCTTTTCTTTGCTGGCCTTCGACATGAGCCGCGCTACAGGGCTTCAACAACAGCTCCAGAAGGGTATCGACGCCATCGCTCTGGCCGCTGCCGCGGAACTGGATGGCAGATCGGATTCGATCACGCGGGCCAACCGYGCAGTGACGACCCTTATTGCCAACCAGACCCTGTATTCGGACGTGGCCGGTCATACACTCGTTCCAGCAGACGTGACCGTCACGTATTTGACCGGAATACCGGCCAGTGACGAGACGACATTGACCGCAGCAGGCGTCGATGCCAACAGCGTGAACTGGGCCAGCACCGATCCTAAAGTGGTGTCTTTCGCCGAAGTGACGATAAATGCATCCGGCGTGGCGAAGGGTGCCGGGGCATTCGCAACCATCTTCCCGGCAAGCCTCATCGGCAGCACTGACACGATGGACATCCGGCCCCAGGCGGTGGCCGGTTTCGTTCAGTCGATATGCGAAACCGTCCCGCTATTCATGTGCAACCCGTTCGAGACGACTGACCCGCTGACCAGCAAGACGATCCAGCAGTCCTTTGCCTCGGGA
>NZ_JBFUGJ010000359.1:0-5833 GCF_056402975.1 Mesorhizobium sp. P3_A9
CCGTTATCTCTGGACTGGCCTCGAAAAGCTCAATGCTTTGCCGGCCAAGTGATTCGCAATTCGAACTATATCACCTCGACCGTGGTTCCGACATTGACCCGTTCATAGAGGTCGACCACGTCCTCGTTGCGCATGCGGATGCAGCCTGACGACACCGCACCGCCGATCGTCCATGGCTGGTTGGTGCCGTGGATGCGGTATTCGGTGGTGCCGAGATAGAGCGCCCGCGCGCCGAGCGGGTTCTCCATCCCGCCGGCCAGATAGGTCGGCAGATAACGGCCCTTGGCGGCTTCGCGCTTGATCATCTCCGCCGGCGGGCGCCAGTCCGGCCACTCGCGCTTGTTGGTGATCTTGTGCGTGCCCGACCATTCGAAGCCCGGCTTGCCGGTGCCGACGCCATAGCGCCGTGCCTTGCCGTTCTTCTCGATGAGGAAGAGGAAATTCTGCGTCGTGTCGATGACGATGGTGCCCGGCTTCTGCCCGCCGTCATAGTTGACTTCCTGCGGCAGGTAGATCGGGTTGATCTGCGGGCGCATGACCATGCGCTTGGTCTGCGCCTGTACGGCCGCCGTCTGCACGCGGTCGGGCTGCGCCGGTTGCGCATAGCGCAGGCGCGGCTGCTGCACGATTTGGCGGTTCTGCCGCACGATGCCGGGCGCTTTGCCAAGCTGTAGCACCCAGGGGGCGGAAAGGTCGGGGCTCACCATCACCGGCGGCCTGTCGGCATAGCGGTCGCCAGCGGCTGCGGGGGTGACGCCGGCAAACACAGCCACGGCGCCGAGCACGGAAAACAAAACTCTCTTCATCGGGAACGCACCTTGATCGTCTTGATACAACCGGGTGGAAACGCTCCCCGGTTCAGCGATCATTGGCGCGCAAGCAGCAACCGAAACATGAATCGGAATGCGTAAAATGCGGTTCTGTCAGTAAACCTTTTGGTGTGGTTACCGCCGGGTTCAGGAATCTGGTAAAGCCGCAGTAAATGCAGCGCGAAAGCGCATTAACGAACGGATTTTGGCTATGGAAAAAGAAAACACCGGCCTGMTTGCCGGTCCCGACGGTGTCGCGCGCTGCTTCTGGCACGGCAATCTGCCSGAYTATCTGCAYTAYCACGACCATGAATGGGGCCGGCCRRTSGYCGACGAYCGCMGGCTGTTCGAAAAGATCTGTCTCGAAGGGTTTCAGTCGGGMCTGTCSTGGCTGACCATCCTACGCAAGCGCGAGAAYTTTCGCGAGGCCTTCGCCGGCTTCGACTACGACAAGGTCGCCGCCTTCACCGACAAGGATGTCGAGCGCCTGCTTGGTAATGCCGGCATCATCCGCCATCGCGGCAAGATCGTCTCGACCATCAACAATGCCAAGCGCGCCCGCGAAATGGCCGACGAGTTCGGCTCGCTGGCCGCCTGGTTCTGGAAGTTCGAACCCGGCAAGGACGAGCGGCCCAGGATTGTCGACCTCGCGCATCTGCGCGCCAACCCGACGACTGCAGTTTCGACCCGGATTTCGAAGGAATTGAAGAAGCGCGGCTGGAGTTTCGTCGGCCCGACCACGGTCTACGCCTTCATGCAGGCCATGGGCTTGGTCAACGACCATCTCGAAGGCTGCGTTTGCCGCAAGCAGGTCGAGAAGGAACGGAAGGCCTTCACGCGGCCGAAGTAGGGTTCAGGTGCCGTTGACGCTGGCCAGGAACAGCCCGGCAACGATCGCCACCACCGTGGCCACCGTCGGATAGATCACCAGCAGGCCGGTCACCAAGGCGTCGCGCATGGAAGGCCCCTTGCCGGTTTCGGCCGGTACATCGAACGGTCCGGCAGCCTGGCCAACCAGTTTCGGCGCATGGATACCGGCCGGGCGCAGGCGTGCTGGCAACGCGCCGGCTTTGCTATTGGCGTGGAATTTTGCTGCGCTGATCATGTCCCGAACCCCTTCGTGTTGGTGCGCTATATCGGCTTCGATTGTGTCGGCACGATGCCGTGCTCATGGCGGGATTGTTTCATTTTCGGTGCGTTGTTGTTTCAGGGAGGTTCGACTCTGTCCATTTCGGATCCGGACAGGCCCTGGGGTGCCACCCTTGCCGCTATCGGCTGCATCGGTTAGGAAACGCGCGCTGTGGGACGCGGTAAATTTACCGCGCCACGAAGTCACGAGACATCAGGTGCCCAATTCATGGCCGAAAAATCGGAAAAGACGAAAGCGCGATTGCCGCGCGGTTTTGCCGACCGCAGCGCCGAGGACATTCGCGCCGTCGAGAAGATGATGGCGACGATCCGCTCGGTCTATGAGCTCTACGGTTTCGAACCGGCCGACCAGCCGCTGATCGAATACACCGATGCGCTCGGCAAATTCCTGCCCGACCAGGACCGGCCGAACGAAGGCGTGTTCTCSTTYCAGGACGAYGAYGAGCAGTGGCTGTCGCTGCGCTACGACCTGACCGCGCCGACSGCRCGCTTTGTCGCCGAGAATTWYGAGCGCCTGCCSAAACCCTATCGCAGCTAYCGCTCCGGCTGGGTGTTCCGCAACGAGAAGCCCGGCCCCGGCCGCTTCCGCCAGTTCATGCAGTTCGATGCCGACACGATCGGCACGCCGGGCGTCGCGGCGGACGCCGAAATGGCGATGATGATGGCCGACGTAATGGAAGCGCTCGGCATCAAGCGCGGCGACTATGTCATCCGCGTCAACAACCGCAAGGTGCTGGACGGCGTGCTGGAGGCGATCGGCCTCGGCGGCGACGAAAATGCCGGCCGCCGGCTGACCGTGCTGCGCGCGATAGACAAGCTGGACAAGCTCGGGCCGGAAGGCGTGAAGCTTTTGCTCGGCCCGGGGCGCTGGGATGGCGGCAAGGAAGGCGAAGGCGACTTCGCCAAGGGCGCCGGATTGAACAATGGGCAAGCCGAGGCAGTTCTTCTCGCGACAGCGAGGAATGTTCAGGCCGGCCAGGATTCCAGCGTCAGTTCGAACGTGACCTATCAGGAAGGCGTCAGCGAACTCGCGACCATCGAAGCCCTGGTCAGGGCGGCGGGATATGGCGACGACCGTATCGCCATGGACCGCTCGGTGGTGCGCGGCCTCGAATATTACACTGGTCCCGTCCTCGAGGCCGAACTGCTGGCCGAAATCCCCAATGAGGACGGCCAGATCGTGCGCTTCGGCTCGGTCGGCGGCGGCGGGCGCTATGACGGCCTGGTTTCGCGCTTCCGCGGCGAGCCGGTGCCGGCGACCGGCTTTTCCATCGGCGTCAGCAGGCTGATGACCGCGCTGAAGAACCTCGGCAAGCTCGACAGCGCCGACGTGATCGCGCCGGTCGTCGTGCTGGTGATGGACAAGGACACCGACAGCCTCGGCCGCTACCAGAAAATGGTCGGCGAGCTGCGCGCCGCCGGCATCCGTTCCGAAATGTATCTCGGCGGCGCCGGCATGAAGGCGCAGCTGAAATATGCCGACCGGCGCAACTGCCCGGTCGCAATCATCCAGGGCGGCGACGAGCGCGCCAAGGGCGAGCTGCAGATCAAGGATTTGATCGAGGGCGCGCGCATGTCGGCGGAAATCACCGACAATGCGGAGTGGCGCGCGGCACGCCCTGCGCAGGTCACCGTGGCGGAAAGTGAGCTGGTCGCCGAGGTGAAGAAGATCCTGGCGGCGCAAGCTGCCGATCGCGCAAAGGGTGGCGCTTGAACACCCCCCTCTGGCCTGCCGGCCATCTCCCCCGCAAGGGCGGAGATTGGATGTCGTTTGGGCTTTGGCCAATTTCCAGCGTTGAAGAAGAGGCGCCGAGCCTCAAGCTGCCGATCTCCCCCCTTGCGGGGGAGATGTCCGGCAGGACAGAGGGGGGTGCCTCGCGCCCATCCTATCCATGACCTCCCGCTACCCCGCCATCGCCGCAGACATCACCAAGCTCTTCGCCACCCGCAACACGCATGCGGTCGAGGTCGCCATCCTGCAGCCAGCGGACCCGTTCCTCGACATGGCCGGCGAGGATCTGCGCCGCCGCATCTTCCTCACCGAAAGCGAGACCGGGCAGACACTCTGCCTGCGGCCGGAATTCACCATTCCAGTCTGTCTCGACCACATAAGTTCGCAGGCCGGCACGCCGCGCCGCTATTCCTATCTCGGCGAAGTGTTTCGCCAGCGCCGCGAAGGCGGCAATGAATTCTTCCAGGCCGGGATCGAGGATCTCGGCGACCGCGACACGGCTGAAGCCGACGCCCGCTCGGTGGCCGACGCGCATGCGCTGCTGTCGCTGGTGCTGCCCGGCCAGGCGCTCACGATCACGCTCGGCGACCAGGGCGTCTTCGAAGCGGTGCTGGCGGCGCTCGGCCTGCCGCGCGGCTGGCGCATGCGGCTGGCGCGTGCCTTCGGCTCGGCGCCGATGCTTGAGGCGGCACTCGCCGATCTCGCCAATCCGCCGCGCAACGGCCAGCTTTCCGGCGATGTCGCCGCACTTGTCCTCGATGGTGATCTCGAAGGTCTTTCCGCCCATATCGCTGGCGGCATGGAGGAAGCCGGTCTGTCGGCATCCGGCGGGCGCTCGCCCACGGACATTGCGCGGCGATTGATCGAGAAGGCCGAATTGCGCAGCGTGCGGCTGTCGAATGAGGCCTTCGCGGCGTTGAAGAGTTTCCTGGCGATCGACGTGCCGCTCGATGGCGCGGCCGAAGCGCTGGAAACATTCTCCGCCGGCGCCGGGCTGTCGCTGGGTGCCGCGCTGGAAAAATTCGCCGCGCGGGCCAGGGCAATCGGGGCACATGGTTTGCCGGTGGGAAAAATCCGTTACGATGCGGCTTTCGGCCGTCCGCTCGATTATTACACCGGTGTGGTCTTCGAAATCGCGGCGCAGGATGGCGACCGCCCCCTAGCCGGTGGCGGCCGCTACGACCGGCTGCTGACGCTGCTTGGCGCCAAGACCGCCATTCCCGGCGTCGGTTTTTCCGTCTGGCTCGATCGCATCGAGGCGTTGCGGGAGGCGGCACCATGATCACGCTGGCGATCCCCTCTAAAGGCCGGCTGAAAGAGCAGGCGCTGGAAGTGCTGGCGAAAGCCGGCCTAGCCATCAGCTTGCCCGGCGACGAGCGCAAATATCACGCCCGCGTCGAAGGGCTGGACAATGTCGAGGTCGCCTTCCTGTCGGCTTCGGAAATATCGGGCGAAATCGGCCAGGGCGCGGTCGATCTCGGCATCACCGGCGAAGACCTGGTGCGGGAAAACCTCGCGGACTGGGAAGCGCGGGCCGAAATCGTTGCTCGTCTCGGCTTCGGCCATGCCGATGTCGTGGTGGCGGTGCCCGAAATCTGGCTCGATGTCGACACCATGGCCGATCTCGACGACGTTGCCGCCGATTTCCGCCAGCGCCATGGAAGGCGGCTGCGCATCGCCACCAAATACTGGCGGCTGACGCAGCAGTTCTTCTCGCAGAAGCACGGCATCCAGGTCTATCGCATCGTCGAAAGCTTAGGTGCCACCGAAGGCGCGCCGGCGGCGGGGCTTGCCGATGTCATCGTCGACATCACCAGCACCGGCTCGACGCTGCGGGCGAACCACCTCAAGGTGCTGGGCGACGGGGTTGTGCTGAAGTCGCAGGCCTGTCTGGTGGCGTCGAAGAAAGATCGTTCGGTGGCGGATGAGGCGCTCGTGCGCGATATCGCTGCGAAGATGGCTTCCATAATCGCCTAACGGCGGCGCTATCCCCCTCTCCGTCTCGGGCTTTCGCCCGATCCACCTCTCCCCCATTTCATGGGGGCGAGGAAACGCTAACTGTCGGCGTTGCACCCTTTGAAAGCTTGGGTTCCTCGCCCCCACGAAAGTGGGGGAGAGGTGGCTCGGCGAAGCCGAGACGGAG
>NZ_JBFUGJ010000360.1:0-5828 GCF_056402975.1 Mesorhizobium sp. P3_A9
ATCGCCGGCGATTCCGGAAATGCCCGGGATTGGGGTCGTTGACATTGAAACAAAATTAGAACAAATTGCGAACATATCAACAACAGGAGAGAGTTATGACCGATCTGGTTCAGGATGTCATCTCGCTGGTTTGCATGAGTGCGTTTCTCGTTTCCATGGCGATCTGGATCGGCGCCATGTGATTTGGCGGCTCTTGCCGCCGTCGTTCCCAGCGGTTGAACCCGCTTCGCCGTTAAGTCTTTCTTGCCGCCGCGGCGCTAGGGTGCGTCTCCAAGGCAGGAGCAACGTCCAGGTGTCTCCCATCGTCACGGCCATTCTGGTGGCCAGCAATCTCGGGCTGATCTTTCTCTTGATGACCGTGCCGCTTGGTTTGCGCACGGTCAGGGTCAGCCGCGTGGTGGCGATGGACCGCCAGCGCCTCTGGCAGGCGCTGTGGCCGCTTGGCAGCGACGCCGGCTGGTCCGGCGAGATCCTGTCGGCGCAGCCGCTGGACGGGGAGGGCGTGTCCCGCATCATGCTGTCGTGGGAAGGCCGCGACGGCAAGCCGATCGAACGCAGGGCGCGATTTGAAGACGTCGTCGAGGGCAGCCGCTTCGCCATGCGCGTCCTCGAGGATACCGCGCTCGATGTCTCGTTCTGGAAAGACTATCGCGAAACCGCCGAGCTCGTCCCCGAAGGCAGCGGCACGCGGGTGACGCTCAGCCAGACGGATCGTTACCGCGGCGCTGCCTTCCTGGTGTTTCGGTACTTCGCCATACGCCGCGAACTGTCCAAGCTGCAGCGTTGGGCGGTAACCGGGCAGTATCGCAAAGGCGGCTGGTTCGAGCATCCGCTGAGCCAGGTCGGCTTTGCCGTGCTGTCGGCGTTGATCCTGTGGCCGTTCTTCGGCCTCCACCTTGGCGGGCTGGCGCTGGCCGCTATCCTGACGTCGGTCGTGGCCTTGCAYGAGCTYGGCCAYATGGCRGCSTTCCGGCTGRYGGGKCAYCGCMAGGCRCGGATGATCTTCATYCCGCTGCTCGGCGGCATCGCCATTGGTGGCCGGCCCTATAACAGCCGTTTCGAGGTGGCCTTCGTGGCGCTGATGGGGGCGGGGTTCTCCGCGTTCCTGGTGCCTATCATCATCGCCGCCAGTGCGTTTGCGGGCGGCGAGGGGCACAAGGCCGCGGCCGCGCTGCTGGCGGCGCTGGCCGGCTGTGCGGCCCTGTTCAACATCGCCAATCTGGTGCCGGTGTGGAAATTCGACGGCGGCCAGGTGCTGCGCCAGATCTGCCCTGGGCCGATCGCACTGGCGCTGGCCTCGTTCTTCCTGCTTTCCGTCTTCCTGGCACTCGGCCGACAGGCAGGCTTCTCGTCCGGCTTTCTAATTGTGGCGGGAGCGGTCTTTTCGATCCTCAGCCTGCTCACTGTCGGCAGCGGCGTGAAGCCGCGCCACGAGTTGGAGCCGATCCGCACCGTTGATCGCTTAGCCATCGCCGGCGCGCTGCTGGCGGTGTTCACCATTCATGGCTGCGGCGTGTTGTGGGCCTCGGCGCAACTGCTTTGAACCCGAAACGGTCAACCGGCCTTGCGGGCCGCTTCGGCAGTCAAGGCAATTGCTGGGCCAAAGACATCCTCGAAGGCTGATTTCAGCGCCAGATCGAGGTCGGCCATCCCCAAGGGAAGACCAAGGTCGACGAGGCTGGTGACGCCGTGGTCCTGCACGCCGCACGGCACGATGCCTCCGAAATGGGAGAGGTCCGGTTCGACATTGATGGCGATGCCGTGAAAACTCACCCAGCGCCGGAGCCGGATGCCGATCGCCGCGATTTTGTCCTCCGCCGGCGAGCCGTCCGGCAGGGCAGGGCGATCAGGCCGCACCACCCACACGCCGACACGGTCCTCGCGGCGCTCGCCGTGCACGTTGAAGGCGGCGAGCGTGCCGATGATCCACTGTTCGAGTGCGGCGACGAAAGCGCGCACGTCTTCGCGCCGCCGCTTCAGGTCGAGCATGACATAGGCGACCCGCTGGCCGGGCCCATGATAGGTGTATTCACCGCCGCGTCCGGCCGAAAAGACCGGAAAGCGGTCGGGATCGATCAGGTCCTCGATGCGGGCGCTGGTGCCGGCGGTGTAGAGCGGGGGATGTTCGACCAGCCAGACCATTTCGCCGGCGGCCCCGCTGCGGATCGCCTCGGCACGCGCCTCCATGAAGGCCAGCGCCTGGGGATAGGCGGTAAGGCCAGGCTGGGTGCGCCACTCGACCGGTGCTGAGCCGGGCAGGGGCAGGAACGACGTGGCAATCTGGCTGCGTTCTGTCATCACGGCTCTCGACCGCGGCGCGTCATGTCAAATGCGCGATACGCCCTGGGTGTTTGTCTTTCATGTCGTAGTCCCGAAACCACTCGGTGCCCTTGAACGACATGCCTAACCCTTCATATGGCGGCAATCGGCCAAAACGTCCAGTTCGAGGGGCGTTTCAAGCGTCTCGACCGTTATGCCAAAATGACTGGCGATTATTGCGTGTCGCGCACTTGTTTCGCCGGAAACGATTTGCTACACGCCGCGAGCCGGTTGGTTCCGGCTCCTACCACGTGCGGTCGTGGCGGAATTGGTAGACGCGCAGCGTTGAGGTCGCTGTGGGGCAACCCGTGGAAGTTCGAGTCTTCTCGACCGCACCAATATCTCCTGAAGCAAGCCTTCGGACGCCTTGAAACCACCTCCGGCAATCTGGCGATAATCAGACCGAGCACGGCGCCTGCCATCCTACAATGGCTGGACCGTTGGTCCGTTCGGCAGTTCGACGGTAACGACGAGGCCGGTTGGCTGGTTGTCGTGCAGCTCGATCTTGCCGCCGTGGCCCTGGATGATGTCGGCTACGATCGAAAGGCCAAGGCCGAAGCCGTGCTTCGAGGCAACGCCGCGTGACATGTCCTCCTTGAAGAAGGGTTCGAAAACGCGGGAGCGCGCCGTCATCGAAATGCCCGGCCCATCATCGCCGACCGCGATGCGCGCCGCCGTGTCGGTCTGCGTCAATGCAACGGTTACATTGCCGGCGAATTTGACCCCATTGTCGCACAGGTTGGTGATCGCACGCGCCAGCGCATTGGGTTTGCACCAGCCCAGAAGCCTGTCCGGTCCGGAATAGGAAACCGAAAACCCGACATCGGAGAATTCGGCACAGACGGTTTGCAGCACGCTGGCAATGTCGGCCCGCTGCAGCTTCTCGGTCGAGACATCGTTGCGCAGATAGGTCAGCGTCTCGTCGATCAGATCTTCGATGTGCTGGACATCGGACAGCAGGGCGGTTCGAACGGGGCCATCCTCCATGCGCTCGGCGCGAAGCCGCAGCCGCGTCAACGGCGTGCGCAGATCATGGCTGACGCTGCGCAACATGCGGGTGCGGTTTTCGATCATCGTGCGGATACGCGCCCGCATCCTGTTCAGCGCGCGCGTCAGGCCAACCATTTCGATGGAGCCGTGTTCGGCGAAAAGCTCGTTGCCATTCTCGATCTCGGCCTCTCCCACCGCCGCCGAGATGCGCTTCAACGGATCCGTCACGGCCCATACCGCAAACAGCCAGATCAGGATGGGCAAGGCGACGAAAGCCATGAACCTGTAGAACGAGGCACGCACGAAGCCTGACGTGAGCCAGGAATCGGGCATGCCGAAATCAGCCAGGACGCTCTGCTGGTCCAGATCGACGACAAACGCGTCTTGATCGCCGATCCTCATCCAGCGTCCATCAACGGCCCCCCTGTCCATTCGAAGGAGCCATTCGATGCTCCGCCATTGCAGATAGGAATATGGGATTGCGCTGATCTGTTGCCTGGGCAGGATCTTGAAATCAAAGCCGGCACGCGTCGCCGAAGCGAGAGTTGCACTGCGCGCTTCGGTCGGTGTTTCGCGCAACAAGGCAGCGACAATGGCGGCTCGCCTGGCGCTGTCTTCCACAACGGGAAGGTCGACATTCTCTATCAAACCTTCGACGACCGATCCTACGGACATGATCGCGATCACCGCGATGAAAATCATTGCCGCGAACTGCCCGCGCACCGACTGGGGCAGGAAACGGCGGACCAAACCCGTCACGCTTCCTCCACCGTCGCGGTGAAGATGTAGCCGCCCAGCCGAACGGTCCTGAGAAGCACCGGATCGCGCGCATCCTTTTCGATCTTCTGGCGGATCCGGCTGACATGGACATCCACGCTTCGCTCGATCGGGCCGGCAAGCCCGGCATGGGTGACGCTGAGAAGTTCCTCGCGTGACAGAAYCCGGCCGGCATTGCGGCAAAACGCCAGCAACAGATCGAATTCATGCGTCGTGGTCGCAACCCGCGCGTTGCTCGGATCGTGCAATTGCCGGCGAACGGGATCGAGGCGCCAGCCGTTGAAGCAAAGCACCTTTGTCCGGTCCCGCTCGTCGGGGGCGTAAGCCGTGCGCCGCAGCAGCGCCCGTATCCTTGCCGTCAGTTCGCGCGCGCTGAACGGTTTTGTCACGTAGTCGTCGGCGCCGATCTCCAGTCCGAAGATGCGGTCGATCTCCTCGCCAAGGGCGGTCAGCATCAGGATCGGAACGTTCGTTTGCGCGCGAAGCCTTCGGCAGATGCTGAGGCCGTTTTCACCCGGCAGCATGATATCGAGCACAATCAGATCGAATTTCTGGGTGCGAAGCGCGGCGTTCATGCGGGTGCCGTTGCCGGCGACTTCCACGATCATGCCGTTTTCCGTGAGCGTCTCGCCCAGCATGCGCGCGATCTCGATATCGTCTTCGACAATGAGGATACGCGACCCTTGCCTCGGCGATTTGAACTCAGCGTTCAAATCGATCCGGCTGGAGTCTGCCGCTGCCTGCATTGCTGAATGTGTGGGCATTAAAACCGATATCCGACAAGGAGCATCCCCGAGGGCTGGACTTTGTCGACGACAACAGGGCTGTCGGCGGCGTCCCCCACAAGAATGCCGACCCCCGCCTGGCCACGCACCATCCAGTTCTGATTGAGCATATATGTGGCGGAGATCGAAAAATCGGTGCGCTTCAACCCGGCGCCGGCATCATAGCGCGCCAACCCCGAGCGAGCCGCTTGTTCGGGCGTGACGCCAAAATAGGCCTGCATGTAATTTTCGTCGGCGAAGACGACCGATGCGCTGGCGCCGACCATCAACGATTGGGACAGCGGCTGGTTCACCTCGATGCCAATCGTGCCCTGCAGGCCATCGCTGCCGCCGATGGTCTTGTCCAGTTGTGCGAAGATTTCCGCCGGGCCGAACTTCACTGCCGCCTTGGCGCCGACGACCGCGCCCATGTCGACATCCCCCAGGCCGCGCAGATGATCGGAATCGTCTTCCTTGCGGCCCATGTCATAGCCAAGCCGCGCACTGAATTCGAACGGCCCTTGTTCATAGAGGGCGATGTTGGCGCCTGTCGGATCGATCGTCACCGTGTCGAGGAATGTCGCCGATACGAAAGGCACCGGTATGACCTTGAACTCGTTGCTGCCTTCGTATTTGGGGGCGATGATGGCGCCACCGCCAAGGACGACATGCCAGTCGCCCAGTTTCTGTTCGAAGCGCCCGAAACGGGAAGGCTCGGGCGGCGGGGTCAAATCCCCATTTTCGACGGCATCGGTGTCGACGGCAATGGCGTCCGCTGCCAGCACGATCCCCGAATGCGTTGAAAACAGGATTGCCATCGCCGCGAGGGAGGCCCTGCCGGCGACCATTCCAGAAATCATTTTGAACATGCATGCTCCAGAGCAGCGAGGCAGTAAGAGCCCCTGATGCTCGGACTATTTCAGGTGAAAGTGGCTGCATGCGTGAAGTGATGTTAAGTTTTGTTGCGCAATCTTGGTC
>NZ_JBFUGJ010000361.1:0-5824 GCF_056402975.1 Mesorhizobium sp. P3_A9
GCGTACGCCTCGTCATGCTTGGAGTCACCTGTAAGCCGGGTTCCCTAACTCTGGTTGGCCAGCCTGGCGAGAATTTCCTGCGCACCATACATGCCGATGTGGCCATTCTTGGCACTCATGCCATCACCGGAGACATGCTCACGGAGACCTCGCTTGAGGTCGCGGCGATGAAGCAGGCGATGATCGCCGCGGCGCGCCGCGTCGTCGTGCTTGCCGACAATTCCAAATTTACCACGCCGAATTTCTGCACCATCTGCCGGCTGGCCGATATCCACCAGATCATTACCGATGAGGGCATCGATCAGGCCAACCTCACCAATCTTCGGACGCTCGATGTAAACGTCCGGGTCGTGCGCGTCAGCCGTTCGGGTTCTTCAGTTGAGCGCTCTTGAGGCTGTGGACATCCGGATCGTCGCCGACGACCTGACCGGCGCCCTGGATAGCGCGGTTTGCTTCGCCTCGCCCGGCCGAGGTGTTGGGGTGAGTTGGCAACTGGATCGCGCGTTCTCGGGCCGTTTGGCTGTCGATATCGCCACACGTGAGGGCGCCGAGACAACGGCCGTCGCCAGACACTTGAAGTTCGCGCCATGGCTGGCCGCCGGACAGCTGAGCTTCAAGAAGATCGACAGCCTTTTGCGTGGTCACGTCATTGCCGAAATAGAAGCCTGCATCGTCGAGGGTGCGTACCTGCGGGTTGTTCTGGCACCAGCGTTCCCATTTCAGGGCCGCGTTACACGCCTTGGGCGTCAATGGCGGCTTGATCGGCCCGAAATGGTAGGTCCCGACATCGTCACCGGCCTAGGTCAGCGCTTTTCGTCTGGCCGGGCAGTACCGGGGGCGCGACCACTTCATTTCATCACCCTCTACGACGCCGAAACGGACAAGGACCTGGACGAAATCGTTGCGACGGCGGGCGCGCCTAGCACGCTCTGGGTTGGTACGGGCGGCCTGGCTGCAGCGCTGGCACGACACCTGAGCATACCACACAAGCCTGTTCCGGCATTGTCCGCCCCGTTCCTGGGCCTTGTCGGCACAAATCACGAAGTCACGGCGGGACAGGTGGCCTCCTTTGCCGCCAAGCATGCTGATGCGCATATCGGCGTGGAACGCGACATCGACAAAGCGAAAAGCGATCTGGCAAAACGGATCATGCGCGGTGCGCCGTCGGTTGTCACCGTCGTTGCATCGGGTGATCGCCAATTGGTGGCAGATCATATCGGCAAGGTGTTTGCGTCGCTTCTCGACGGTTTGCCAAAGCCCGGAACGCTACTCGTCACTGGCGGCGAAACATTGCGATCGGTGTGCTCCAGCCTTGGCGTCGTCGAACTCACGGTCGAGAGCGAGATTGAGCCGGGGCTTCCGATCTCCAGAATCAAAGGCGGCGTTTTCGAGGGCCTGCCCACAATATCGAAATCCGGCGCATTCGGCGATAGCGCCCTCTTCTGCAGGCTTGCGGCCCTCGCGCGTCCCTAATCAAGACCAATGCCCGGCCGCGAGTCCATTCGCCCGGTCAAATGACGTCAAACGATGTCTCAGCAGCCAGCTACATGGGGATTGCCCCCACAAGACGTGAGAAAAAGGGCGGATCTCGTCGCTTTGGCTGATTGCGAATGACTGAGAAAGAAAACTATTGCGCATTCATGGTTAGAGGGATTAGAAGATGACCACAATTGACCGATTAGAGGCGTTTATGTCTGGTCCAAGACTCGGCATCACAATGGGTGATCCTGCGGGCATCGGCCCCGAGATCATCGCAAAGGCATGTGCACGGCTGAAACCGCGCCTTGCCAGCGGATCGTTATCCCTTCTCATAATCGGCAGCGTCACCGCGATGCGTGCAATGGAGTCGATTTCCGGGCGCATTGCGGAGGAACAACCGTCAGCTTCGGCCGCTGGGACTTTTCCCGCTGTAGCCATTCTCGAAGCCGGCCCCGAACGAACACCCATTGAGACAGGCATCATGTCGGCTGAAGGCGGCCGCCTCGCCTATCTGGCGATCGAAAAAGCTGTTCGCCTGGCACAGGCCGGTTCAATTGCCGGCATCGTTACGGCTCCTCTCAACAAGGAAGCGCTCAATCTGGCCGGCTATCACTATGCCGGCCACACCGACATGCTGGCTGAACTGACCGGCGCCCGCGATTCCGTGATGATGCTTGCCCATGGCGATTTTCGCGTCAGCCATGTCTCGACCCATGTAGCGCTGGCCCAGGTTCCATCGAAACTGACCGAACCTCGGTTGCGGCGGGTTATCCAATTGACGGTCGAGGCATTGCGCGGCCTTGGCATTTCCCATCCCCGAATTGCGATTGCCGCGCTCAACCCGCACGCCGGCGAAGGCGGCATTTTCGGTCGTGAGGATATCGACATCACGACCCCGGTCGTCGCCTCCTACAACTCTTCCGATTTTGCCGTGTTTGGGCCTGTTCCCGGCGATACAGTTTTCGTCAAGTTGCGCGCCCGCCAGTATGACGCGGTGGTCGCAATGTATCACGATCAGGGCCATGTCCCGGTGAAACTGCTCGGCTTTAATGTCGATCCCGAGACCGGTGAGTGGAAAGCGCTCTCCGGTGTCAATGTCACGCTTGGCCTTCCGATCATCCGCACCTCCGTGGATCACGGCACGGCCTTCGATATCGCCGGCAAGGGCATCGCCAATGAGGACAGCTTGGTCGAAGCGATCGAGTTCGCGGTCCAGATGGCCGCGGCGAAAACCAACCCTTAGGGCGTCGGCACGCCGGCAACGCACGCAGAACCGGATTGAACCATGGCAGCAGAAGACAAGGCATCCTATCTCATGTTGATCGACGGGAAGTTCGTCACCGGTGAAGCCGGCACGCGCTCGGTTATCAACCCGGCCAATGGCAAGGCCTTTGTCGACGTGCCCGAGGCAAGCCCGGACCAGGCGCGCCAGGCGATAGAAGCCGCCCGCAAGGCGCAGAAGGCCTGGGGGCTCAAATCGCCTCTTGCCCGTGCGGCGATCATGAAGCGGATCGCGGTCCTTATCCGGCAGAACGCCCGGCATCTGGCCGAGGTGGTGGTTAGGGAGCAAGGCAAACCGATCAATGAAGCAATAGGTGAAGTCGGCGGCGCAGCCGAATTCTTCGACTACTACGCCGAATTTGCCCGTCGCATTCAAGGTGAGATCCTGCCATCCGACTACGCGGGAGAGCAGGTCTGGATACAGCGTGTGCCGGTAGGCGTCGTCGCCGCCATTATTCCGTGGAATTACCCGAGCGCCCTGGTCAGCCGAAAGGTGGCGCCAGCCATGATCGCCGGCGACACCATCGTCCTCAAACCGCATGAAGACACGCCGCTTTCGGCGCTCGAAATGGCTCGCATCTTTGTCGAAGCAGGCGTGCCAGCCGGCGTGGTGAACATCATAACGGGACGAGGTGAAACCATAGGCGAAGTGCTCTGCACGGAACCCGGCGTCGACCTCATCACCATGACTGGAAGCGTACCAACCGGTAAGCGCATCATGGCGAATGCTTCGCGCAATCTGACGCCTGTTTCGCTGGAGCTTGGCGGCAAGGCGCCATTCATCGTCCTGGCTGATGCCGATCTCGAACTAGCGGTTCGGTCCGCAGCCACGTCGCGCTACATGAATTGCGGACAGGTCTGCATCTGCAACGAACGCACGCTCGTTCACCGTTCGATTTACGACCAGTTCGTCACACGCTTTGTGGAATTCTCCAAGTCGCTCGTCGTCGGTGATCCGATGCAGGCAAATACAGATATCGGCCCGAAAGTCAGTCGTGATGAGTTGGAAAAAGTCGAGTCGGTCCTTGCGGAAGCCGTGGCGGGCGGCGCGAGGCTTGCTCTCGCCGGCGGACGCCCGACCAAGGCGCCCATCGATGGCGGCTACTGGCTCAATCCGAGCGTGCTGACAGACGTGACGCCTGATATGCCGATCATGACGCGCGAAATCTTCGGCCCGGTCGTGCCGATCATGCCCTTCGACACCTTCGAGGAGGCTGTCAGCATCACCAATGCCAGCAACTATGGCCTGTCGGCCTATCTTTTCACCAATGATCTGGGCCGCGTCATGAACGCCGTCAACGAGGTTTCGTTCGGTGAGATCTACGTGAACCGGATCGGACCGGAAATGCTGCAGGGTTTCCATGTCGGGTTCCGCGAAAGCGGACTGGGCGGTGACGACGGCGTGCATGGGCTCGAGAGCTACATGCGCAAGAAGACGGTCTACGTCAATTATTCGGGTGCCGCTACGGCGGCATTGATGCCTTACGGGCGCTGAACAGCCCAACCAGTACGACCAGCCAGGTCGCCACCCGGCCGCTACGGCCGTTTCATATGATCGGGAGGAATGAAATGCACTATCGTGGATTTATGGCGGCCGCCTTGGCCTTGGCGCTATCAGGACTGGCCGCATCGTCGGCTCTCGCCGATGACGCCATTCCACCGGAAGCAAAAGCTCTGCTCGAGCCCCTGCCCCTGTCGCCGCGGGGCCAACCCGTCCCAGGTTTCCCGGATGGTCCGCCGGYGGTGTCGCCGGACGTGTTGAAATTGTCCGATGAGGACCTTGCCAAGCTCAAGGCGGGAAAGTTTACCGCTGGACTGGTGATGCACACCATGGATGCAGGATGGCCTCAGTTGCAGGTCGCCGGAATCAGCAACACGCTCAAGGACCTCGGTATCGAAGTCGTCGGAACCACCGACGCCAAGTTCCAACCGGGCCAGCAAATCAGCGATCTGGAGCAGATGACCGCCCGCAAGCCGGACGTGATCTTCTCGATCCCGATCGATCCGAAATCTGAGTCCGAAGCCTACAAGAAGGCGGCGGCAGCCGGCATCAAGCTGGTTTTCATGGACAACGTCCCGGTCGATATGGCGCCGGGCAAGGACTATGTGACCGTTGTCGCCTCCGACAATGAGAAGAACGCCTATTTCGCCGCGCAAGAACTTGTCGGAGCGATTGGCGGCAAGGGTGAGGTCGGCGTCATCACGCTGGTTTATGACTATTACTACTCCGTCGCAGCCCGCAAGGTCGGTGCCTTAAAGGCGTTCGGCGAACATCCCGACGTCAAGGTCGCGGATGTCGGCACCTTCACGGCGCCGGAGAAGGCTTACGAAGTTGCCACCGCAATGTTGACGGCGCATCCCGACATGAAGGGTATTTTCGTTGCCTGGGACACGCCCGCTCAGCAAGTCGTCGCTGCGGCAAAGACACTCGGGCGCGATATCGTCGTCACCACGAATGACATTGCCGCTGACAGCGCGCTGAACGTTGCACGTGGCGAATTTCTGGCCGTAGGCGCGCAGCGTCCCTACGACCAGGGCGTCGCCGAGGCCAAGGCGGCCGCGCTTGCATTGCTTGGACATGACGTCCCGCCATACATTTCGGTGCCGACGTTGCGTGTCAAGAAGCTCGACCTTCTCAGTGCCCTCAAGCAGGTCACCAAGGAAGACGCTCCCGCCTCGGTGGTAAAAATCTGCAACGGCGAGTGTTTCTAGCCCCTTTCCGTCGGCGGGCTCCAGCAGTCCGCCGACGCTCCCCAAGCGATCGAGAAAATCGTCATGGCCGAAGCGAAAACTTCAACGTCCCGGAACGCGATCGTAACGATGCAACGCATCAGCAAGTCGTTCGGCGCGAACCGCGTGCTGTCTGATATTTCGTTCGAGGTCATGGCCGGTGAAACGCATGCGCTGCTAGGCGAGAACGGTGCGGGCAAATCGACGCTCATGAAGATTCTCATGGGAGCCTATCGAACGGATGAGGGCCGCATTTTGTTCGCCGGAGAGGACGTCACCGCCTTGTCGCTTCGTGAGAGGATTGACCGCGGCATTGCAATGATCTTCCAGGAAC
>NZ_JBFUGJ010000362.1:0-5771 GCF_056402975.1 Mesorhizobium sp. P3_A9
GGCCAGCGACAACAGCATGACAAAGGGCGACCACATCCAGATATCGGTCAGCGCAACCGCGTAGAGCGCCATCTTTGGGTCGGCCAGCCACTCGAAGTTGCCGAGCCCGAGCGCATAGTTGATGACGCCCCATGATGGGTCATAGAGCAGCTTCCAGAACAGCCCTACAACAGCCATCGACAACATCATCGGCAGCAGCAGGAGCGTGGTGATAAGGCCCTTGAGCGGGATATCCCGGTTGAGCAGCATCGCCACGCCGAAGCCGACAAGCAGCTGGCCGGCGACAGAGATGATGACGTATTTCGCGGTGATGGCGAAATTGGACCAGACATAGGGGTCGTTGAGCAGGTCGCGGTAGTTCTGCAGCCCGACGAAATTCGCCGGCGCGTTGGTCGACGCGCGGAAGTCGGTGAAGGAATAGCCAAGCGAATAGATCAGCGGAAAGATGTTGAAGACGATCAGGAACAGGACCGTCGGGATAATGAAGAGGTTGCGGATCGAAATGTCGCTTAGGCCGCGCGCGACCGCCCGCGAGGACTTGTCCAGCGTTGTGATCATCGTGGTCGCCAAGACCCCTGCTCCCATTTGCAGAAAAAGAAACGGAGGAGGCACCAACGCCCCCTCCGTGATGCATGATTGTTACTGAACGCGGCCGTACTTCTTGAACGTCGCGTTCCAGTCGGCAGCCAGAGCGTCCAGCGTTTCCTTGGCGGTGCCTTCGCCGCCGATCATGTAGGGATAGACGCGCTGGTTGAGCTGCTGCAGCAGTTCGGCGTATTCCGGCACGGCCCAGAAGTCCTTCACCTTGAACATGGTCTCGTAGAAGGCCTTGTTGTAGGGCGTGGCACTCTGGAACTCCGGCGACTTGAGCACCGCCGCGCTGCAGGTGTAGCCGCCAAGGGCCGCCCACTTCTTCTGGGTCTCGTCCTTGATAAACCACTCAAGGAACTTCGTCGCCTCTTCCTGCTTCTTCGAGTAGGAGACGATCGAGATGCCTTGCCCGCCGAGCGCGGCGAACTGGTCACCACCGGGGCCGGGTGGATTGGCGAAGAAGCCGGTGTTCTTGGCGTTCGGGTTCGAAGCCTCGTTGATCAGCGAGGGGAAGAACGCGAAGTAGTTCATGCTCATCGCGGCCAGGTTCTCGGTGATCGCCTGGTTGTCCTCGACGAAGAACGACTTGGCCCAGCCCGGAGGCGTGAACTTGTAGAGCTCCTTGTAGGCGTCGAGTGCCGCGATCGCCTTGTCGGAATTGATGAAGCCATCGACCTTGTAGGTCGAATAGTCACCCAGTTCGCCGCCATAGGAGAACAGCGCGTTCTCGAAGCCCATCGCCATCGCGTCATAGGAATTGTCGGTGTAGATGGCGATGCCGTATTTCTTCTGATCCGGCCGGTAGAAGAATTCGGCGATGTCGCGCAGCGCCTTGAAATCCTTCGGCACGTCGAGATCATAGCCGTACTTGGCCTTGAAGGCTTCCTTCTCCTTGGGATCCTCGAACCAGTCCTTGCGATAGGACCAGCCGACAGCGTCACCCTCGAGAGGGATGGCCCAGTACTTGCCGCTGTTGCCGGGATATTCGGCGTAGTATTTCACCGTCGCCGGCGCCATCACTTCTTTCAGATTGTACTTGTTGAAGAAGTCGGTGAGGTCGACATAGTGGCCACCGGTCGAGCCGGCGCCGAGCCACTGCGAGTCGCCGACGACCAGGTCGTAGGCGTCGCCATGGGCGTTGAACTCGGTGAAGGCCTTGGTCTGGAAGTCTGACCAGGGCGTGGTCTCCACCGTGATCTTGACGCCGGTTTCCTTCTCGTACTCGTTGCCGAGTTCCTGCAGATAGTTGGCCGGATCCCATTCGGCCCAGAAGATGGTGAGCGACTTTTCCTGCGCGTAAACGGACGTGCCGCAGGCAAGCGTTAAGCCGATACCAGCAAGCACGCTGGTCACTAACTTGCGCATAATGATTTCCTCCCTTGTGCGCATTCTACCTTGTCATGCGAGCCGGCGACGGAGCCGGCTCTGGTAGTTCCTCCCGTGATCGCACCTTTCCGGTTCCGGGCCTCCTCGCCCTGCCGGAAAATGGATCGCAGCCCTCACTTTAGATCCACTTTTCTTTTCTAATCTGGTATTACCAATTGCGCGTCGACGTCAAGCCCTTTCTTGGAAGATAGACTTGGCCACTCCTGCGGAATCCAAGCATTATCTGTCTGTTTTCCAATGATTTTCCTACTCAATGATACGCAGGGCTGTTGCACAGCCCCCGGCATCAGGGATAATATTGATAGTCGGCATGCAAATCTGGTCGAACCAGATAGGTCCTACTCCGGATCGACGTCGCCTCCTTCACCGATCGATTCCGCCACCGCCGCGCGCACCAGGGCGCCTGCCGCCCATTGCGCCACGGACCGTGTCCTGCGGCTGTCCAGGCCCCAGATATCCTTGAGCACGATCAGCACCTCGACGCCGAAGATCAGCGACAGCGCCTGCGCCAGGCGCTTGAAATCGCGCGGCGGCAAATGACCCTTGAGCGGCTCGATCGCTTGCTGCAGCAAATCGACGCGATGACCGCGCGTGAAGGCCGGCTCACCGCCCAGCGTGCCGGCCTGGCGCCGCGCCCATTGATCGAGCGACAGCTTCAGCGCCGCCTTGAACGTTGCTTCAAAAGCCTCGATGCGCGGCATGGCGGTGTCGAACAACTCCGCCACCCGGCGTTCGGCATCGAGAGAGGTCGACTGCCAGGTCAGGATTGGTCCCAGCCCCTCGTCGACGACAGCCTGCACCAGTGCCGCCTGGCTCGGGAAATAGCGATAGGCGGTGGCGCGGGAAACTTCCGCCGCTTCCGCCACCTCGCTGACCGACGGCGTGACACCGGCCTGCATCAGGCGCGTCGCCGTCTCCAGCATCAGCCGTTTCGTCCGCGCCCGGGGTCCGCGCTCGGCGGCCTCGCCGCTTACCCGCTCGGTGTCGCCGCTTGCAGTGGATCGTTGACGTGAGACATCCATGTCAATATGATACGCGCGTCTCAAAAATTTGCAATAACCTGGGAACCGCCCATGAAGCGCATTTACGTCGTGGGCACTGCGGACACCAAGGGCGAGGAACTCGCCTTCCTGGCCGATGCGATTGCCGCCACCGGCGCCGCCGTTTCACGCGTCGATGTCGGCACGCGCAAGGCAACCATCCCCGTCGACATCACCGCGAAGGAAATTGCCGGCCATCATCCGGACGGCAGCACAGCCGTGCTCGGTGGTGACGATCGTGGCGCCGCGGTTGCGGCCATGGGCGTCGCCTTCACCCGCTTCGTCCAGTCGCGAAACGACATCGCCGCCGTGATCGGCATTGGCGGTGGCGGTGGCACCTCGATCATCACATCAGGCATGCGCGCGCTGCCGCTTGGGCTGCCGAAAATCATGGTCTCGACGCTCGCCTCCGGCGACACCGCTCCCTATGTCGATGTCTCCGACATCATCATGATGCCGTCGGTGACCGACATGGCCGGGCTGAACCGGCTCTCCCGTGTCGTGCTGCACAATGCCGCCCAGGCGATAGCGGGCATGGCGGCAAGACCGGCGCCGCCACCCGATGGCAAGCGGTCGATCGGTCTCACCATGTTCGGCGTCACCACGCCGTGTGTGACGGCCATCGCCGACCAGCTTCGCTCGACCTACGACTGCATGGTCTTCCACGCGACCGGCACTGGCGGCCGCAGCATGGAGAAGCTGGCCGACAGCGGCCTGCTGTCCGGCGTCATCGACATCACCACGACCGAGGTCTGCGACCTGCTGTTCGGCGGCGTGCTGCCGGCAACGCAGGATCGCTTCGGCGCGATTGCCCGCAGCAAGCTCCCCTATGTCGGTTCGGTCGGGGCGCTCGACATGGTCAATTTCTGGGCGCTCTCGACCATTCCGGACCGCTATCGCGGCCGGCTGTTCTACGAACACAATCCGAACGTCACGCTGATGCGTACGACGGCGCAGGAATGCCGCGCGATCGGCGAATGGATCGGCACCAGGCTCGCCCTTTGCGAAGGGCCGGTGCATTTCCTCATCCCGGAGAAAGGCGTCTCCGCGCTCGACATCGAAGGTGGCGCCTTCTTCGATCCGCAGGCCGACGCCGTCCTGTTCGAAGCCATCGAGCGCACCATCGAGCCGAATGCCACCCGCCGCGTCACCCGCCTGCCGCTGCACATCAACGACCCCGAATTCGCCCAGGCAGCAACCACCGCCTTCCTCGACATCGCCAGACACTGAGGTCTAAAAACATGCCCGCTATACCGCGCAAGGACATACTGAAGAAGTTCCGGGGAATGATCGACAAGGGCGTGCCGATCGTCGGCGGCGGCGCCGGCACCGGCCTGTCGGCCAAGGCCGAGGAGGCTGGCGGCATCGACCTGATCATCATCTACAATTCCGGCCGCTACCGCATGGCCGGCCGCGGCTCGGCCGCCGGCCTGCTCGCCTACGGCAATGCCAACGAGATCGTCAAGGAAATGGCCTATGAGGTGCTGCCGGTGGTCAAACACACGCCAGTGCTGGCCGGCGTCAACGGCACCGATCCCTTCGTCATCATGCCGCTGCTGCTAGCCGAACTGAAGACCATGGGCTTTTCCGGCGTGCAGAATTTCCCCACCATCGGCCTGTTTGACGGCTCCATGCGGCAGAGCTTCGAGGAGACCGGCATGGGCTTCGGGCTCGAGGTCGACATGATCGCCGAGGCGCACAAGCTCGACCTGCTCACCACGCCCTATGTCTTCAACCCAGACGAGGCCCGCGCCATGACCAAGGCCGGCGCCGACATTGTCGTCGCTCATATGGGCGTTACGACTGGCGGCTCGATCGGCGCCACCTCCGCCAAGTCGCTCGACGACTGCGTGGTCGAAATCGACGCCATTGCTAACGCCGCCCGTTCGGTGCGCAAGGACGTCATCCTGCTTTGCCATGGTGGCCCGATCTCGATGCCCGACGACGCCCGCTACATCCTCGACCGCTGCAAGGGCCTGCACGGCTTCTATGGCGCGAGCTCGATGGAGCGGCTGCCGGCGGAAGCCGCGATTGCCCGGCAGACCGCCGACTTCAAGGCCGTCACGCTGCATGACCAGAAGAAAAAGAAGGGATGAGGAAATGACCGACAAGTGCAAGGTGTTTGTCTACCCGAGGGACGTCAGCGCCTTCGGCTTCGACTGGGGAAAACTGTCGCTGACGGTGGCGCCGGAAGTGAACGGCGCGACGCGCTTTTCCGGCGGCGTCGTCGACCTGCCATCGGGCAAGGGCCACACACGCCACAACCATCCGGGCGCGGAGGAAATCATCTTCGTCATCTCGGGCCATGGCGAGCAGATGGTGGAGGACGAGAACGGCAATCCGGTGGTGGCGAAGGTCGGTCCCGGCTGCACCATCTATGTGCCGGAAAGCCGGTTTCATTCGACGCTGAACACCGGCGATGGGCCGATGCAGCTCTTCGTCGTCTATTCGCCGGCTGGGCCGGAACTGGTGTTGCGGGAGTTGCCGGATTTCAGGCTGATCCCGGCGGGGCAGTGATCTTTCCACCCGCCCCTCGTTGGGGAGGGCCCCTCATCCGGCCGCTTCGCGGCCACCGCCCTCCAGGCGTTCGTTGTTCGAAAAGCCAAGCAGTTGGCTTTTCGTCCGCTACGCGGACCACGCCTCACCCCCGAGGGGAGAAGAGACAAGCATCGGTGCCGGCTCCCTCCTCTCCCCTCGGGGAGAGGTCGGATTGCCCCGAATTGCTCTTCGCAATTCGGTTGGCAATCCGGTGGT
>NZ_JBFUGJ010000363.1:0-5724 GCF_056402975.1 Mesorhizobium sp. P3_A9
GCCGTCCTCCGCGCGCTCTCCTTGGCGGTGTTGTCGACGAAATCGCCCGCTTGGCTGCGAACTGCTATCGCCGCAGGCAGGATCGGCTCGATCATCGGGCCAATCGCGCCGGGATAGGTCGCGTTCTTGGTGACCACGTCGCACGCAGCCTTGACGGCTCCGCAACTTGTGTGCGCCAGAACGACAATCAAGGGTGAGCCGAGCACCGCCGCGCCGTATTCGACCGTGCCGAGCGTCGCGGTGTCGACGAGGTTGCCGGCATTCCGGGCGACGAACAGTTCTCCAACACCGTGGCCGCCGAAGATCAGCTCCGGCGGAACGCGACTGTCGGCGCAACTGATGATCGTGGCCCAGGGCGCCTGGTGTGCGGCGACAGCATTCCGTTGCGCGGCAAGGTCGATCGAGCAAAGTTCCGGGTGGCTGATATAGCGTTCATTGCCTGATTTCAGCGCAGCGAGTGATTCATCGAGGGTCTGCGGCGCCGCGCTCTCGTCCGCGCGCGCCGGCCATGACGCTCCACCAAGACCGAACGCAACGAGTCCCGCGCCGACTTTGAGGAAATCCCTCCGGCCAACCCCTTCACCGTCGCAGTTGCTGCACACTGTTTGGCTCCGCCGCCGAGACTTTGAGACTGCCTACGACAAGCATGCGCCTTCTCTAATATAGTCGCAAGGAGTTACGGAGCGCGGACGGTCAACAATGCCGTACGCCGCGGCCCGAAAACACTCCCTGATCAATGAAAAGCCCGCCGCAGGAGCGACCTGCGACGGGCTTTAGAGTGGCTACATCCCTGACGGAATCGACCGCTTGTAAGGTCACTATGAACTGCGCAATCGCGTTAGCCTATGGTGTGATCGCGGAAGCCTAATGCATGTTCCAAAAGTGGCCTCGGTTTTGGGAGGACGACGTGCATAAAACAAAGGCGGAGCTCGCAGCACCATAACCGCCAGCCAGAGAAGCACCCTTGCCGACCACAAGTGCTTTGCACCTCCGCGCCAGCGCGATAGCGAGCACAACCCAATAGTCTTAAAAAATGCAACAGCCCAGTTTACAACTAACATGTTAGTGAGTTATCACTGCTTGCAAGCTTCTTTTCGGAGACGTCCCGGTGACATCACGCTTTGGCCTTTCGGCCGCCCTCGCCACACCTTTTGATGCTTCGGGGCAGATCGCCATTGCCCCCATGATCGCCCAGGCCAGGCGTTGTCTGACCGAAGGTTGCGGCAGCGTCACGCTTTTCGGCACCACTGGTGAAGGCGCGTCGGTCGGCACCGCGGAACGACGGTCGGTGACCGATGCCATGCTGGCGGCCGGAATTCTGCCGCATCAATTCGTTGCCGGCGTGCTGGTCGATGCCGCCGAAGACGCCGCCGAACAGGCCCGGCATGCACTGCAGCGCGGCGCCCGCAACATTCTCCTTGCGCCACCGAGCTACTTCAAGAATGTCGGCGAGGACGGTCTTTTCGGCTGGTTTTCGGCGGTCTTTGCCGCGCTTGGTCCCCTCGCCCGTAACGTGCTGCTCTACAACATCCCCTCGGTCACCATGGTTCAGCTCTCGCTCGACCTGATCGGCCGGTTGCGCACCGCATTTCCGGATGTCGTTGCTGGCGTCAAGGATTCCGGCGGAAACTGGAGCTACAGCGAGGCCCTGCTTGGCGCCCATGGCGATCTGGTGATCCTGATCGGTGACGAGCGGCACCTGGCACGAGCGGTGCGGATGGGGGCTCAAGGCGCGATCTCCGGCATGGCCAATTTCGTTACCGGAGAAATCCGCGCCATGGCCGAGGACGGGCGTGACGATGCCCGCGTCGAGAATTTCGTGCTCGAATTGCTGAGATATCCGGTCACGCCGGCGGTGAAGGTCATGGTGGCGCGCAAGACCGGCGACGACCGCTGGCTGGCGGTTCGCCCACCGCTGGAGCCAATCGCTTTGCAGGGGCAGCAACAGCTTGCCGCGGCCTACGACAAATTGTTTGCGACGGAGCCGGCCTGACCGGCAAGGAAGCGCGATGAAATGGACGATAACAGCGAACCGGCGACCCTCAGGGAAAAGGCCTATGCCAGCTTCACGCGGCATTTGCTGGCCCGCGACCTGCGGCCGGGCCAGTTCGTATCG
Source organism: Mesorhizobium sp. P3_A9 (assembly GCF_056402975.1). Taxonomy (NCBI): domain Bacteria; kingdom Pseudomonadati; phylum Pseudomonadota; class Alphaproteobacteria; order Hyphomicrobiales; family Phyllobacteriaceae; genus Mesorhizobium; species Mesorhizobium sp. P3_A9. The sequence continues at coordinate 2,117 of NZ_JBFUGJ010000363.1, forward strand.
CAGCGCGAGCTGGTTGCCTTCACCGGCCTGCCGCTCGGCGCCATTCGCGAAATCGTGCCGCGTCTCGAGGCCGAAGGGCTTCTGACGACAATCCCACAGCGCGGCATGCAGATTGCTCATATCGACATCAGCCTGATCCGCGAGGCTTTTCAGTTTCGCCTGTTCATGGAGCGCGAAGCGGTGGCGCTGTTCACCGCCAGCGCTTCCGATGACGAACTGGCGCGGCTGCGGCACGAACACGAGGAGATGCTGGCGCAAGCCCTGTCGCAGACGCCAACGGCGGAGATGGAAGCCAGGGCGCAGAACATCGACTGGGCGATGCACGACACCTTCATCGATGCGCTGGGCAACGAGATCATCGCCAAGGCCTATCTGGTCAACTCGGTGAAGATCCGGCTGATCCATCAGGAGCGCTTCCGCATCGACGGGCGCGTCGTGCCGGTCATGCGCGAGCATCTCGCCGTCATCGAAGCCATGGAGAGCCGCGACCCGCAAAAGGCAGTCGAGGCGATCAGCCTGCATATCGACAAGGCGCGCCGGCTGGCGCTGCAAATTTGAGGAAGCATGAGCCGCGCCGCGGTCGCGACGCAATCGATTACGACAGCAATCGGGAGGAAGAAATGTCGTCCAATCTGTTCAACCCAACCAGGAGGCAACTGCTGCAAGGAACCGCGGCACTTGCCGCCGCCGGTATCGCCGGTATCCGCCCAGGCTTTGCCGCCGCCGTCGACTGGAAGCGCTTTGCCGGCACGACGCTCGACGTCAATCTGATCAAAAGCCCGCGCAGCGACACGCTCATAAAGTATCTCGCCGAATTCGAGGAGCTGACCGGGATCAAGGTCAATGCCGAGGCGACGCCCGAACAGCAGCAGCGCCAGAAGACGGTGATCGAGCTGAGCTCCGGCAAGCCGAGTTTCGACGTCGTGCATCTGAGCTACCATGTCCAGAAGCGGCAGTTCGAAAAGGGTAGCTGGCTGGCCGACATCTCCAGCTATATCACCGACCCCACACTTACCGATCCAGGGCTGGTCGAGAGCGATTTCGCCGATGCCGGCATGCTGTTCGCCAAGGATGGACAGGGCGTGCTGCGCTCGCTGCCGTTCTCGGTCGACTACTGGATCGTCTACTGGAACACGGAGCTGTTCGCGGCCAAGGGCCTCAAATATCCCGAAACGCTCGAGCAGCTGGTGGCCGCCGCCGAAGCGCTGACCGACCCGTCGACCAACACCTACGGCTTCGTCGCCCGCGGCCTCAAGAACGCCAACACCCCGGTGTGGACGTCGATCATGCTCGGCTACGACATGACGCCGCTCGACGACAAGGGCAAGCTGCGCACGACGTCACCCGAAGCGATCGAGGCCGCCGCTCTCTACCAAAGGCTGATGACCAAGTCCGCACCTCCAGGCGTCACCGGCTTCAATTGGGCCGAAGCGCAGTCCGCCTTCCTGCAAGGCAAGATCGGCATGTGGTTCGACGGCGTCGGCTTTGCGCCACCGATGGAAAATCCCGAAAAGTCACGGGTGGTCGGCAAGGTCGGCTACGGCGTCATGCCCAAGGGCCCCAAGGCACACGCGGCTGGGACCTTTGGCGACGGCATCGGCGTCACCGCCGCCAGTGAGAAGAAGGAGGCTGCCTATCTGTTCTGCCAGTGGGCAATCTCGCCCGCCATGGGCGCACGCCTGCTGCAGGCCGGCGCCGGCGTGCCGTTCCGCAAGTCGGTGCTGGAAGACCCCAAGGTGCGTGAAGGCGTCACCATGCCGGCCAGCTGGCTCGACGCGGTGGTCGGCTCCGGCAATGTCAGCCGGCTGTCGCTGCCGGTCATCATCCCGGTCACCGAGTTCCGCGACATCTACGGCGTGGCGCTGACCAATCTAATCGCCGGCGCCGATCCGGCCGAAGAACTGAGGAAGGCCACCGAACAGTTCCAGCCCGTCCTCGACAGGAGCGAGCAAGGCTGATGTCCGCCACCACCCCAGAACGCGCCGGGGTGACGACGCAAGCCATCGAAGGGAGCCAGGCGATCCGGCTGGCTCCCAACTACTGGCCTTTCGTCGTTCCGGCGCTCGTCGTCGTCGGCGCCGTGATCGTCTTCCCCTGGGCCTTTACGCTGTGGATGAGCGTCAACCGCTGGACGCTCGGCCAGTCGCGAAGCTTTGCCGGCATGGAGAACTATCTGCGGCTGGCGGGCGATCTGCGGTTCTGGGAATCTCTCTGGCACACGCTGACCTACACCTTCCTGTCGGTTGCGGCGCCGATGGTGCTTGGCACCATTGCCGCGCTGATCTTCGACGCCAAATTCCCGCTGCGCGGCCTGCTTCGTGGCGTCTTCGTGATGCCGATGATGGCAACGCCGGTCGCCGTGGCGCTGGTCTGGACGATGATGTTCCATCCCCAGCTCGGCGTCCTCAACTACCTCCTGTCGCTGGTCGGCATCCCGGCGCAGGAATGGATCTTCAACGCCAACACGGTCATCCCGTCGCTGGTTGCGGTCGAGACCTGGCAATGGACACCGCTGGTGATGCTGATCGTGCTGGGCGGGCTGGCGTCGGTGCCGCGCGAGCCGTTCGAGAGCGCCGAGATCGATGGCGCCAATGCCTGGCAGCAATTCCGCTATCTCACCTTGCCGATGATCGCGCCGTTCCTGATTGTCGCGGTGATCATCCGCACCATCGACGCGCTGAAGAGCTTCGACATCATCTACGCCATGACCCAGGGCGGACCCGGCACGGCCTCGGAAACCATCAACATCTATCTCTACAACACCGCCTTTTCCTACTACGACATCGGCTATGGCTCGGCCATGGCCGTGGTGTTCTTCATCGTCATCGTCGCCCTGTCCTTCATCCTGTTGATGTTGCGCCAGCGCTCCCAGTGGATCGGTGTGGAGGGCAAATAAATGAGTTCACGGCTGCTCAACCAGATCGGGCTGATTTTCGCGGCCCTGGTCTTCGTCTCGCCGGCGATCCTGTTCTTCCTCTGGATGATCTCGCTGTCGCTGAAATTCGAGATCGACAACGGCGCCTATCCGCCGATCTTGATCCCCGAACATCTTGCCTGGTCGAACTATGTGAAGGTGTTCGAGGAGAACAATTTCCTGCTCTATCTCTGGAATTCGGTCCTGGTCACCGGCACGGCGACGCTGCTGGCGCTGCTGATTGGCGTGCCGGCCGGCTATGGCATCGCCCGGCTCAAGGCCGAACGCTCGGCGGTTGTGATCATGATCGCCCGCATGACGCCGGGGCTTTCTTATCTCATCCCGCTGTTCCTGCTGTTCCAATGGGTCGGCATTCTCGGCACGCTGTGGCCGCAGATCATCATCCATCTGGTGGTGACGGTGCCGATCGTGGTCTGGGTGATGATCGGCTATTTCGAGACCACGCCGATGGAACTGGAAGAGGCAGCCAATATCGACGGCGCCAGTTCCTGGCAGGTGTTCCGCCTGGTTGCCTTGCCCATCGCCAAGCCGGGCATCGTCGTCGCCTTCATCCTCTCGGTCATCTTCTCGTGGAACAATTTCGTCTTCGGCGTGGTGCTCGCCAGCCGGGAGACGCGCACGCTGCCGGTGGCCGTCTACAACATGCTCTCCTACGAGCAGGTGAGCTGGGGGC
>NZ_JBFUGJ010000364.1:0-5703 GCF_056402975.1 Mesorhizobium sp. P3_A9
AGCCGCTGCCACCAAGAATGGACGAGCCGCCGATTACGACGGCGGCAATCGAGGGCAGCAGATAGTCGTCGCCCATGCGCAGCGTTGCGCCGTTTGCGTAGCCCGCCAGCATCATGCCGGCAAACCCGGATGCGGCTGCGCTCAGCATATAGGCGATCAGAACCGAACTGCGCACTGCAATGCCTGCGACATGTGCCGCGACCGGATTCGCACCAATGGCTGTCAGGCGGCGGCCGTAGGATGTTCGACCCTGCAACACCGAGCCGAAGATCGCGAAAGCCAGGATGAACAGGAGAATGACCGGGATGCCGATCCAACTCGCTTTCATCAGATCGGTCAGGATTGGGGGAGCCGCGCCGCGCGGTGTACCGCTCGTCAGCCCAAGTGCCGCGGAAGCGGTGATGATCCCGGTCGCCATGGTCATGATGAAGGGCGGGATACGCAGTAACGTCACTCCAAGGCCGCTGATCCCGCCAATGCAGGCGCAGATCAGCAAGATCGCCGGTATCAGCGGCAAGCTCATGCCGCTGGAGGCATCGATCCAGCTGGTCGTCAGCACGCCGCCAAGCGTTATGAGCGCCGGGACCGAAAGGTCGAGACCTCCGATCATGATGACGATCCCCTGGCCGAAGGCCACGACGATCAGGAAAGACGCCAGAAGGATTATGGTGTTGACGTGATCCCATGAACCGAGTGCCGGGCTGACGAAGCGTGAACCCAGCACCAGCAGGATACTGATACCGAACACGCAGACCGCCGTGATTGTCTCTGGCCGCAAGCGGGCGGTACGCCGATTGTCGGCGACACTTTCCGTCTGCCGTTGGGTCCGCGGGGTAGGGGCTACAGTCGCCCCGGGAGGGCGCGTTTCGGTCACGATGCACCTCTTCGTTCAACAAAATGCGTCACGACATTTCCAAACACCACCGCCAGCACGAGCACCACGCCCTGGAAAATGCCGGTGTAGAAGGACGACACGCCGCCGGCGAACAGCACTTTCTGCAGCAACATGAGCGTGCCGGCGCCGATGATGCTGGCGATGACACTGCCGCGCCCACCGCTCAGCGACGTGCCGCCGAGCGCCACGGCAGCGAAGGTCAGCATCAGGAAAGAGGCGCCCGCATTGGGATTGCCTGTCGCGGTTTGAGCGCTGAGCATGAAACCCGCGAGGCCGTAGAGCATGCCACCGATGACAAAGCTTAGAATTCGCACGCGTTTGACATTGATGCCGGACAGATGCGCGGCTGTCTCATCAGCTCCCACGACATAGAGGCCCGTGCCGAACGCCGTGCGTCGGCAAATCATCCAGAGGACGACAACGGCCGCAACGAAGAGCCCCGAGATCGGGATCACGCCGAAAAGCACGTCGGTCAGATCATAGGAGATGAAATCCGCGACCGTACCTCCCGGCGCGTCGAGGATCACCAATGAAAGGCCCTGGCAGATGATCATCGTCGCCAGCGTGGCAGCGATCGACTGGAGACGCAGCACAGCGACCAGGAAGCCGTTTATCAGGCCGACCACGCCCCCGATCGCCAGGCAGATGGCAAGGCTTTCGACCGCCCCCATCGGGCCGTCCAGCGGATAAGCCGCCATGATGACATTTGTCAGCGAGATGACGCCGGCGACGGAAAGGTCGAAGCCTCTGGACAAAACGATCAACGTTTGACCCGCCGCCGCGATCGCAAGGGGAACGGCATTGTTCGTCAGGTTGAGCACCGTGTCGGCGGTCAGCGCGGTCGGATCCCATATGGAGTACAGGCCATACAGGATGATGTAGAGAACGATGATGATGCCGGTGCCGCTGGCCAGTAAGGCTTTTGCCCTTGCAGACATTGACGGAGCGAGACGGTGAGGGGTGGCTGCTGCCTTGGTTGCAAGAATGCTCATGCCGCGACCTCGCGCTTTGATTTTGCGGGGTCTCGGGAATGACCGGTAAGGGCTGCGACCAACGCACGCTCTTCGATGGCTTCGCCGGTGAATTGCTCGAAAATACGTGCGCCGTAGAGCACCAGACAGCGGTCGGCCAGACGCGTCAGTTCCGTAAGTTCCGATGAATAGAGAAGCACCGATCCACCCTTGTCGGCGAAAGCCTGAATGGCCGCGTAGATAGCCTGCTTGGTGCCGACATCGACACCTCGTGTCGGATCGTAGAGAAGCAAAGTACGCGCGCCCGTAAACATCGCACGCGCGAGCAATGCCTTCTGCTGATTGCCCCCGGAGAGGTCGGCGATACGAAAATCGAGATAGCGCGCATTGAGTTCGACCCCTTCGGATGCCCGTGCGGCACTGTCCCGTTCCAGCGCGGGCCAGACAAAGCCGGTCCGGCTGATGTGCTGAATGACGGGAAGCACGATGTTTGCTGCCGTCGACAGCGTCGAGAATATGCCTTCCACCTTGCGTTCTTCGGGAAGGAAGCTCAGTCCGGCTGTGATGGCATGGCGCGGGCTCTTTGGTTGTACGGGTTTTCCTTCGACCAGGATTTGTCCCGACGTCGCTTTATCCAGGCCGACTAGGGTGCGGAAAAGTTCGCGCTGGCCTTGGCCTTCCAAGGCGGCGATGCCGACGATCTCGCCCTCTTTCACGTCGAATGTGACGCCCTTGAGCTTTGCGCCGGTGACATTCTTCAGTTCGAGCACGGAACGCGTCTCGTGAACGAGCGAGCGGGTGCGCCGTCCGTGCGCCATCTCGGTGCGGCCGACCATCAGCTCGAAAATATCGGCATCGCTGGCATCCGACAATCCGACGCTTGCCACAGAACGGCCGTTTCGCAGCACCGTTGCCTGCTTGCACAAGGTGCGCACCTCGGCCAGGCGGTGGGAAATATAGAGGACGGCGGTCCCGGCCGCGGTAATGTTGCGAACCAGATCGAACAGCCATTCGACATCGGTCAGCGCCGCTGTGGGTTCATCAAGGATAAGAACCTTTTCGGCATGGTGCATAGCGCGGGCGATCTCTAGGCGCTGCCTGTGGGCGAGCGACAGGCTGGCGATGCCGGCGATCGGCGAGACGTCGTCGAGACGATAGCGATGCAGGATTTCAGCTGCGGCTCGCGCTGTCTGGTAGGGAGAGACCAGACCGAACGCCCCGCGCTTCATGGCGGGCAGCAGCAGCGCTTCGGCAACGGTCAAGTTGGGCGCAAGGCTCAATTCCTGGAAAGCCGTGGCGACGCCTGCTTGTCGTGCATGCAGGATCGAATGCGGCGCATAGACCGCACCGTCGAGACGCATCTGACCGCTGTTTGGCGCAAGCACACCGCTGAGGATCTTGACCAGCGTGGATTTGCCGGCGCCGTTTTCGCCGAGCACCGCATGGACTTCGCCGGCCGCCAGATCCAGCGACACATTTTCCAATGCTGTCGTCGCACCGTAGGATTTGGTGACGGCAGCGGCCTGCAATCGTGGCGGCGACACACTCAACAGATTTCCTCCAAAACGTTCTCTTCCATCCCAAAACACGCTGTGAGAACGTTCTCTTTTTACTATTTCATCGAAACGCGCTGCGATCAACCGATCATCGCTGGTTAAATGGCGGAGCCACATATCCTCGAATTTTCATGCCTCGCTGCTGCTTTCATCGGCGGTTCAACGAGACGGCAATGATGATGATGGCTCCCTTGATGACCTCCTGGATGCTGGTCGAAAGACCGAGCACGAGAAGACCAAACCCAAGAATGCCTATGAAGATTGCGCCGACGACGGAACCGACGATTGATCCATAACCGCCAAAGAGACTTGTCCCGCCTATGATCACAGCCGCGATCACGTCCAGTTCGAGACCCGCTCCCAGGCTGGGATTGCCTGCCGTGGAGCGGGCCGCGAGCATCAGCCCCGCAAGGGATGCGGTCATGCCGGATAGTACAAAGGCGAAGATCTTGACGCCGTCCGTGCGCACACCGGAAAAGCGCGCGGCAACAGCATTTCCACCGGTCGCATAGACACGTCTGCCGTAGGGCATCTGATGCAGCAGGTAGTAGCCGGCGGCCGTAAGGACGATCGTCCACCAGATCGGTGCCTGCATGCCCAGAAAACTGCCGTTCCAGAACAGATTCGAAAAATCATCGTCGACGATCGACACTGGCCGGGTGCCGGTGATGGTCAGCGCCAGTCCGGAAAAGATAGACAACATCCCAAGCGTCACAAGAAACGATGGAATGCGCAGTTTCGTAACAAGCACGCCCGACACCGCGCCGATCGCGGCCCCGGCGCCCAACACCAGAAGTGCGGCGACATAGGTGGGGACATTTTGATCGAGCAGCAACGCTCCGATCATACCTGAAAAGCTGGCAACCGACCCGACCGACAGGTCGATTTCACCGCAGATGATGACGAACGTCATGCCGATCGCCATCACAGAGACGATGGCTGTGATGCGCAGAACGGCGCTTGCGGTTGAGACTGACGCGAAGTGGGGGGCGAACAAGACGAAATAGAGGGTGATCGCCAGGAAGATCACATAGGTGATGTGATCGCGGAAGAAATTCGTCGCACCTGCGCGCATCGGCATCGAAGACGGTTTCATGCTGCAACTCCCTTGGCGCGCACGCTGGTTTGTCTGGCGGCCTCGGCCTGCAGCAACGCGCGAAGCCCAGTCTCGTCGTGCGCGCTGCCGATGCTGCGCGTTATGCGCCCCTGCGCCATCACCAGAATGCGATCGGACAAATCCAGAAGTTCTTCGAGTTCCGAAGAAATGAGCAGCACGGYGACGCCCTCCCTGGCCGTGCGCCGCACAAGCTCGCGCATATCGCGCTTGGCATTGACGTCAACGCCGGAAGTTGGCTCATCGAGGATCAACAGCTTCGGCTTCATGGCCAGCCATTTTGCGAAGACAATCTTCTGCTGATTGCCGCCCGAGAGCTCCTGGGCTTTCTGTACGGGGCCGCGGCACAGGATATTGAGTTCGTCACGGTATTGTCTGAACAGAGCCGTTATCCGGGCCTTCGCCATCGGTCCAAAGGGACCCGCGAGCGAGAAATCGGAAAGGCGGGGAAGCGCGAGGTTCTCCTCGATTGAGCGCCCGCCAACAAGCCCTTCGAGCCGACGGTCTTCGGGAACAAGCGCGATACCAGCAGCGATGGCCCCGCTGACGCTGCCCGRCCGAACGGGTTCGCCTGCGACGGTGATGTGGCCGGATACGTCCGGAAGGATGCCGAACAAAGCCTTGCCCAAGGTCGAGCGGCCGCTGCCGACAAGCCCGGCAAGGCCGACGATCTCGCCTGGATCGATCGACAATGATACGCCGGACAGCTTGCGCGACGTGGCCAGATCGCGGACCTCAAGAGCGGGCGTCCCGACGGGCGTTGCCGGGTGGCGTTTCGCGGGCAATGCGGCGGTCGGCAAAGGCACTTGGCCCTTTGGCCGCGACATCATCGCGGCGATATCCTCGATGGATGTCTTACTCGGCTCGAGTGGGCCAACCAGGCGCCCATCCTTGATGATCGAGATGCGATCCGAAAGCCGCAGCACATCGGCCATGCGATGGCTGATGTAGACGATACCGATCCCGTTCTGCTTGAGCTGACCGATGGTGTGAAAAAGCGTTTCTTCCTCGTGGATGGTCAAAGATGACGTCGGCTCATCCATCACGAGCAGTTTGGCGCCCCGCGAGATCGCCTTGAGGATCTCGACCATCTGGCGTTGGGCGAAGGCCAGATCGCCCACGCGCGCGGAAGCATCAAGCGAGAAGTCGTACCGCTCGATCAGAGCC
>NZ_JBFUGJ010000365.1:0-5689 GCF_056402975.1 Mesorhizobium sp. P3_A9
CGCTATTCGCTATTCGCTATTCGCTATTCGCTATTCGCTATTCGCTATTCGCTATTCGCTATTCGCTAGCGTCAGGCAGCGAAACGCTGCGCTTCCCCGCCATAGTAGTTGACGTAGCGGGCACCGATTTCCTTGACCGGCATCACCACGAAGACATCGACCGTCGAGAATTCGCGGTCGATGACGCAGCCGTCGCCGATGCGAGCACCGACCCTCAGATAGCCCTTGACCAGAGGCGGCATCGCCGCGATCGCCGCCTTGGCATTGACCGCCTCGATCGGCATCAGATCCATGGAGCAGTAGCGATCGGAAACCGCGCGCACGTCCCAGGCGGAGTTGGTACGGCAGTGATGCGCAAGATAGGTAAGCGCCTCGGCATGTGCGGCCGGCACGGTGCCGTGGAAGGAGGCGCAGCCGGTCATCACACCGATTTCGTAGTGGTTGATGTAGGCCCAGATGCCTTGCCACAGCGCCTCGATAGTGCGCTTCGAACGGTATTGCGGCAAAACGCAGGAGCGGCCGAGTTCGAGAAAGCGCTGGCCGGGGTGACGGGCGATGAGCTTGGTCAGCTCGAATTCGCCTTCGGAATAGAAGCCGCCGGCGGTGGCCGCGATTTCTTGCCGCAGCAGGCGATAGGTTCCGACGATACGGCGATGCTCGGGGCCGGAAAGCGTCGTGTCCAGTACCAGAAGATGGTCGCAGAGCGGATCAAACCGATCGGCGTCGCGACGGTCCTGCGCCTGGAACAGGTCCTTCCTGGCGCCAAGCTCGTCGTAAAATACCCGGTAGCGCACTTCCTGCGCGGCCGCGATCTCGGCCTCGTTGCGGGCGAGCCGCACTTCGAGATTGCCGATMCGGCCGAGTGMWGCGCCYTTTATGACGGAATCGACATTACGTCCSGCRAGCARKGCGCTGCTGGCGTTTGGCCGAGTGTCACATTCCGGCATAACTGTATGCACGAGTGATTCTCCTTCGAGCCATCCCTCTTGGCACGGGGATACGGTGTAGGTGCAACAGGATTGTGACAGTACCGTGATACGGCGTCGCGGGCAATACTTCGTCGGCTGGCGAAAACGGTCAACCGGCTACGTTAGGTGGGCAGATTTGATGCGCGTCGCGTTCGCGCGAACCCAGGCGACGCGCCCAAGGTCCGTGTTTCCATGCATGTCGTCCTCGCAAAACCAAAGCCGTTTTTGGCGCGACATGCGTCAGCCGCGTGCCAGAAAAAAGACTGCTCAGGCGGCGACCTGGCCCTCGACGGCGCTGACCAGCGCATCGGGGTCTAGCGGCTTGGTGACGAAGCCGCTGGCGCCGTGGGCGAGCACCGCATGGCGTGTCTTTTCCTGGCTGTCGGCCGACAGCACCATGATCGGCACGGGCGCCGCCGATGTTTCCTCTTCATGGCGGCGGATCGCGGCAATGGCGTCCAGCCCGTCCATGACCGGCATATGCAGGTCCATCAGCACCACGTCRAAGCGGTGCTTGTGCCCGGCGCTGGTGACGGCCTCGACGGCGGCCTTGCCATTGCCGACCACCTTGACGCGGTGCCCCGCCTTCAACAGCGTGGCGCGGGCCAACATGGCATTGATGTCGTTGTCTTCGGCGATCAGCACGGACAGGCCCTGCTGGCGGTCGCTTGCGGCGCGAAGTGCCGGCGTGCGGCGCTTTTCCGGCTGCGGCTGGGCAAGGGCCGGCGCATGGCTGGTCAAAAGCACACGCAAAAGTGTTCCCCCGCGCACCGGCCTGGCCAGGAAGGTCGCGTAGCCGCTGGCACGGAACTCGCCAAGCATGCCGCGGTCGGTCGGCGCGATCAGCGTGATGGCTTCGCAATCGGAAAAGCCGCTTTGCCGCAACCGCTTGAGCAGCCTGCCGTCACTCTCTTCCATGGCCGCGTCGACCAGAATCGCGTCGCAGCCCTCGGCCAGGGGTGCGGCCTGCGCCACGGTGGTGGCGATACCGGCCGTGCCGCCATTGGCGCGGATGGTGCGGGCGATGGCGTCGGCCTCGACGGCGTTCCTGGACAGGATCACGGCGCGCCTGCCGGCCAGCACGTTCTGCCGGCCCTGCGGCGCCTCGGTGGCCTCGGTGGCCGGGATTTCGAAGACGAATTCCGACCCTTGGCCAAGCCGGCTCGAGACCGAAATCGAGCCACCCATGGCAGCCACCAGGCGCCGGGAGATGGCTAGTCCCAGCCCTGCCCCGCCATGTGTGCGCGTCGAGGTGCCGTCGGCCTGCTCGAACTCTTCGAAGATSCGCTCCATGTCSTCGTCGCGCAGKCCGGGACCGGTGTCGGYRAYGRTGAAGCARATGCGGTCGSTSSTCTCGGTGCGSGCSCGYGCGACGYTSACCAGSACGCCGCCGCTGTCGGTGAAYTTGAYGGCRTTGCCGATGAGGTTGAGCAGCACCTGCCTGACCCKGCCSGGRTCGGCGGTGATCAATTGCGGGACATCCGGTTCGACGTGGCAGCCGAGGCCGATATCCTTGGCGAAGGCGCGCGCGGCCAGCAATTCGATGATGTTGTCGGCGATCTCGCGCACCGACATCGGCTGCGGCTCCGGATCGAAGCGGCCGGCCTCGATCTTGGAATAGTCGAGCAGGTCTTCGATCAAGGCGAGCAAGGCGCTGGCCGAGGTCGAGACGGCGCCGACATAGGTCTGCTGTTCCGGCGACAGGCTGGTGTCGGCCAGGAGCCTCGCCATGCCCATGATGCCGTTCATCGGCGTGCGGATTTCATGGCTGACTGTGGCGAGGAAGCGCGACTTGGCCTGGCTTGCATATTCGGCCCGCTCGCGCGCGGTGATCAGCGAGGATTCGGCGCGCTTGCGGGCGGTGATATCGCGGGCGATGGCGCGATGCGAAACCGCGCCGCTGTCCTTGTCGCGCACCGACAGTTCGATCCAGGAGAACCAGCGCGAGCCGCTCGGCGTGCGGATGGCGACGTCGGTGGAACTCAGGCACTCATGGTCGGAAAAGGCGGCGTCGGGAACGATGCCGACCTCGATGCCAAGTTCGGCAAGGGTCTTGCCGGCAAGATCGCGCGGATCGGTTTCGACCAGATCGGCGAACACCTTGTTGGCATAGACGATGTAGCCGTCGCGGTCGCGATGGATGACGAGATCACCAAGCGCGTCGATGAGACCGCGAAAGCGCTCCTCGCTTTCCTGCATTTCCCACATGCGGTCGGCCAGCGTCTCGATCTCGGCGCGGCTGCGGGCGGTCGTCTCGTCAAGCAGCACCACGGTGCGGTGGGCGCTGCGTCTGGCATGCAGATGCAACGCAAGGCCGGCGAGGCCGGTTGCCATCAATGCGAGGCTGATGAAGATCGGCGCACCGGTCAGATGCGCGAGGCCCGCCAGTACGATGATAGCAACGAAGGTGAGCAGCGGCAGGCTTTCCCGCCTGGCCAATTGCTGCTCGGGCACCAGCGGCGGCGCAGCGATAAACCGCCGCGCCGGTGCGGCAAACGCATCGACATCGTCGCTTTTGTCCACCTGCTGGGTGTCGGATTCCGCGATCATGCGAAATCCTTGCCARACAGAGATTATGGAAAATTGCGGCGGATCGTTCGAATTTTAGCGGATAGGGCGTTTTCGTCCGGCAGTGGCGGATTCGTCACCGGATTTGGCGTTTCAGTCCGCTGCCTGCAACCCGCCCGGCGGGTTTACATGTCGACGACGACGCGTCCGCGGATCTTGCCGTCGACGATGTCGCGTGCGGCATCGATGATGCCGTCGAAGCCGATGGTCGTGGACAGGCTGGCGAGCTTCTCCAGGTCGAGATCGGAGCCGATGCGCCGCCAGGCCTCGATGCGCACAGCCTTCGGCGCCATCACCGAATCGACGCCAAGCAGCGAGACGCCGCGCAGGATGAACGGGGCGACGCTCGATGGCAGATCCATGCCGCCGGCGAGGCCGCAGGCCGCGACCGCGCCGCCATAGGATGTCATCGACAGCACATTGGCCAGCGTGTGGCTGCCGACCGAATCGATGCCGCCGGCCCAGCGTTCCTTGGCCAGCGGCTTGGTCGGCTGGTTGAGCTCGTCGCGCGAGATCACCTCGGCGGMGCCGAGGTTGATCAGATAGGGGCTTTCGGCATTGCGTCCGGTCGACGCAATGACGTGGTAGCCGAGGCTGGACAGGATGGAGACCGCGACCGAACCGACGCCGCCGGCAGCACCCGTCACCACCACCGGGCCGCGGTTGGGCAGGATGCCGTGCCGCTCCAGCGCCATGACGCAGAGCATGGCGGTATAGCCGGCGGTGCCGACCGCCATCGCGTCATGCGCGCTGATGCCCTCCGGCAGCGGCACCAGCCAGTCGCCCTTGACGCGGGCGCGCCCGGCATAGGCACCGAAATGCGTTTCGCCGACGCCCCAGCCATTCAGGATGACCTTGTCTCCCTTGCGCCAGTCGGGATTGGAGGACGAGATGACGGTGCCGGCGAAGTCGATGCCCGGCACCAGCGGCCAGCGGCGGACCACCGGCGCCTTGCCGGTAATGGCCAGCCCATCCTTGTAGTTCACCGTTGTCGCCTCGACCGCGACGGTGACGTCGCCCTCCATCAGGTCGGCATCGCTGAGATCCGTCACGGCCACCGATTGCTTCTTGTCGGCATCGCGCGAGACGAGGATGGCTTTGAAGGTTTCGGACATCTTTTTCTCCGCGAGCTTGCTTGGCGTCCTGGACTGTGCGGCGACGACCGCGCGGGGTCAATCTTTGGAAGGCTTGGCGTTCGAAGGCTTGGGCTCGCGCCGCCAACCGATGAGTTCGTCGAAGACGACCAGTGCCGCGCCCACGGAAATGAAGGCGTCGGCGAGATTGAAGACGGCAAAGGACCAGACCGGCGTGTGGAACAGGATGTAGTCGATGACGTGGCCGTAGACGGCGCGGTCGATCAGATTGCCCAGCGCGCCGCCGATGATCAGGGCAAAGCCGGTGCGGGCGATGACATGGCCTGATGGCGTGCGGGTGGCGAGGTAGAGCACGAAAGCGACGACCAGCACGGCGATGACCACCAGGCCGGTGTCRCCGAARGAKGARAACATCGAGAAGGCGATGCCGGTGTTGTAGGTGCGAWACAGCGCCAGGAACGGCAMCAGRTCGAKCTTTTCCTGGAAGGSSAGRCCGGYCTCGACCAGRTGCTTTATCCATTGATCAAGCGCAATGGCCGCGACGACAAGCAGCGCGTAGGGGGACCATGATCTCACGAGCGGGCAACCTTCATTGCTGATCGGCGATTGGTTCGAGCTTCAGCGCGCCGCGCCGGATCTCGAACAGCATGATGCCGGTGGCGACGGCGAGATTGAGCGAATCGGCACGTCCTGCTTGCGGAATGCGCAGCAGCCGGTCGCAACTCGCCGCCAGGCTTTCGGGCAGGCCCTGCTGCTCATTGCCCATCATCAGCAGCACCGGCCCACGGGAAAAATCGACCGAGCGGTAGTCGACGGCGCCTTTCAGATGCGTGCCGGCTACGAGGCCCGAAAACCCGCCGCGCCAGGCAAGGAAAGCCTCGGTCGTCGCCTTGGCCACCGGCACGGCGAAGATCGAACCCATTGTGGCGCGCACCGTCTCCACGGAAAACGGATCGGTGGTGTCGCCGACCAGGATAACGCCCTTGGCACCGACGGCATCGATGGTGCGGATGACAGTGCCGAGATTGCCGGGGTCGCGCACCCGATCGAGCGCCACCC
>NZ_JBFUGJ010000366.1:0-5670 GCF_056402975.1 Mesorhizobium sp. P3_A9
TCTGCGGCAATCCGGCAACGTCGCCCAGCGTGAAGATCGCGGCGCCGGCCAGGGCGGCCGTGACGTAGATCTCGGGCCTCAGCAGCACCGATGGCTCGCCGGCCAGCAGATCGCGCAATATGCCGCCGAAGGTTGCCGTCAGCATGCCAGTGATGATCGAGACCACCGGCGAACCGGTGACGGCTAGACCCCTTGCCGCACCCATCACCGAAAAGGCGGCCAGCCCGATGGCATCGAGCCACAGCAGCAGCTTGTAGCGGGATTCGACCCGGTGCGCGGTGAAGAACACCAGAACCGCCACGACAGCGCAGATCAGCACATAGTCGCGGTTTCCCACCCAGAAGACCGGCACATTGAGGATGAGGTCGCGAAACGTGCCGCCGCCAATGCCGGTGACGCTGGCCAGGAACAGGAAACCGATGATGTCGAGCTGTTTACGCGACGCAGCCAACGCCCCGGTCGCCGCAAAAACGGCGACACCGGCATAGTCGAGAAGGGCGATCGGATGCATGGGAGGCCAAGGCAGTAAGGGAATAGGGCAGTAAGCCAGTATGTTTAGCACGAAGCCGCACCCTTGGTGCTACTCCCCTACTCCCGTACTGCCCTACTCCCTTATTCCCCTAATCAAGCATCCTTCTCGGCCTCGTCATTGACCGGCCCTGGCTCGACCGGCGTCTCGGCGGCAATCTTCGGGCCGCCCTTGGCGACGCCGACCATGGCCGGGCGCAGCACGCGCTCGCCGATCGAATAGCCCGGCTGCACGACCTGGACCACCGTGTTGGCCGGGACATCGGGATTCGGCACTTCGAACATTGCCTGGTGGAAATTGGGATCGAACTTCTCGCCTTCCGGTGTGAGTTTCTTGACCCCGTGCCGTTCCAGCGCCGACAGCATGGCGCGCTCGGTCAGGTCGACGCCTTCGATCAGCGCCTTGAAGCCGGCGTCTTCAGATGCCTTGGCCTCGGCTGGAATGGCGTCCAGCGCCCGGCGCAGATTGTCCGACACCGACAGCATGTCGCGGGCGAAATTCGCCACCGCATAGGTGCGGGCGTCGTGCACGTCACGCGCGGTGCGGCGGCGCAGGTTCTCCATCTCGGCCGCGACGCGCAGCGCGCGGTCCTTCAGCTCTTCATTTTCCTTCAGCAGTCGCACGAGCGCTTCATAGTCGCCGTCGATGCTGCCTTCCGTGCGCTCGGCATTGGCCTCGGTCGCCTCGACTTCACTGGGCGCGCGTTCGTCTTTTGCCTGGTCGCTCATCGCCGTTTCCCGTTATCTCGAATGGTGTGGATTTTGTGCCCGATATCGAGGTTTGGCGGCCAAAAATCAAGGGGTAAGCCACCGGGAGGACCTTCGGAGGACCGATACGGTGACCAATGGCACTCCTTCGATTTTAATTCAAATTTTACCGTACTTGCCGGCTTGGCTTGCCACAGAAGCGTGATGTGGGAACCATTCCCTTGCTGGAGGAGTTTCGGAACCGACAAAGGATTTTGAAATGATGACCCGCGACAAGGCTGAAAAGGGAGAAAAGCTGGCCACCGAAGTCAGGCGCCAGTTCGGTGCCGAGGCGATGACGCGCTTTCTGCGCACTCTGCCGGCCTTTCGGCCCGAAACCGACATCCCCAACCGCTTCAAAGAGTTGCTCGACCATCTCGATCGGCTGGAGAGCAACAGCCTTGGCAGCGGTCGGCAATAAGAGCAGTGCCCGGCCGGCCCATCCCGGCCTCTCAGGTCTCTGGAGAATCGGCCCGGGATCGCCTTTCGCGCGACAATTACGCACAGTAATTTTGCGTGATGGTTGCCTTGCGGTGGCCACAAGCCCCGCCTATGCTTCCTGATGAACATGATTTCCCCCGATGCGGCCGCCAACAGCAGGCGTGCCTGGCTAAAGATTCTGGCGCGCTACAAGAAGCCGGATCGGCGACGCAGCGCCATCGAACTCGCCATCACCCTCATTCCGTTCGCCACGCTCTGGGCGCTCTCTTCGGCGGCCTATGCCTACGGCCATTGGTGGGGKCTGATCCTGATCCTGCCGGCGGCTGGGTTCCTGGTGCGGATATTCATGATCCAGCACGATTGCGGCCATGGCTCCTTCTTCGCCAATCGTTACGCCGACGACTGGATCGGCCGCGCSCTCGGCGTSTTGACGCTGACRCCYTAYGATTGCTGGCGSCGCGCCCACGCSACSCAYCAYGCCASCGCCGGCAATCTYGACGAGCGCGGCATGGGCGACATCAGGACGCTGACCGTTGCCGAATACCGGCAATTGTCCTGGCGCGGCCGCCTTGCCTATCGGCTCTACCGCCATCCGCTGGTGATGTTCGGGCTGGGGCCGATCTGGCTGTTCATCTTCGAGCAAAGGCTGCCCATCGGCATGATGCGCGGCGGCCTGACGCCATGGGTGTCATCCATGACCACCAATCTCGCCATCGCGGTTGCGGCGGCCATTCTGATCTGGGCCGTCGGCCCTGGCGCCTTCCTGGTCGTTCATCTGCCGATCGTCATTCTCGCCGGTTCGGCCGGCATCTGGCTGTTCTACGTCCAGCACCAGTTCGAGGAGACGGAATGGGCAAAGGATGACGACTGGGAATTCCAGCATGCCGCCCTGCATGGCTCGTCATATTACGATCTGCCGCCGGTGCTGAACTGGTTCACCGGCAACATCGGCGTCCATCACGTCCATCACCTCTCGGCCAAGGTGCCGGGCTACCGGCTGCAGGAAGTGCTGCGGGATTATCCGGAGCTGCGCGGCATCGGCCGCGTCACGCTGCTCGACAGCCTGCGCTGCGTCAAACTGGCCTTGTGGGACGAAAACCGCCGCAAGCTGGTGTCGTTCCGTGAGGCACGAGCCTCGGCCTAAGCAATTCCAGGAAAAGTGTTAAACGGTTTTCCGTCCGGAATTGCGTCAAAAGTAGAACGACGACCGCCGCGCCACGGCGCGGCGGCTTCCCAACGTCCCGTTCAGGCTGCCTGGCGCTCGTCGCGCATCAGAATCTCGCCATGGCGGATTTCAGTGCCCAGCACCTTCAGGCATTCGCGGATAAAGTTGGACAAGCCCGGCCAGCCCTTGGCTGAAACCAGGTTGCCGTCGACATGGGCACCGGTCGGTGCGACATCGATATAGATGCCGCCKGCCAGCGTCACTTCCGGCTCGCAATATTGCAGYGCCGCSACTTCCCKGCCSCGCACCACGCCGTCGACCGCGRTCAGRATCTGCACGCCGTGGCAGATGGTGAAAATCGGCTTGCCGGCCTCGTGGAAATGCCGCACCAGCGCCTGCACCCGCTTGTCGATACGGATGTATTCGGGGCCGCGCCCGCCCGCCGCGTAGACGGCGTCGTATTGGGCCGGGTCCACCTCGGAAAATGTCTTGTTGAGGATGTAGTCGTGGCCGAGCTTTTCCGTGTAGGTCTGGTGCCCTTCGAAGTCGTGCAGCGAGGTCTTCAGAATATCGCCTGCCTTCTTGTCCGGACAGACGACATGCACAGTGTGGCCGACGGCATGCATGGCCTGTTCAAAGACGAAAATTTCATACTCCTCGCTGAACTCGCCAACGAGCATCAATATTTTCTTGCCAGCCATTCCCGGTTCCTCCCTTGTGGCCATTTATTTCGAGGTGCGAAATAATGGACCTATCCTAAGGGCAGGCCAGCGAAAGGGAAAGTGTAAATCGCACAATTGGTACGACCAGTTTTCCTCATTCCAGACCAAAGACGCAACAAGGCGCTCCACGGCGAACGAAAATAGCATTGCTGGTTCGACCAGACTTGCAGTCAGGCGGCCGCTTTGATCATGTCCGCCGCCTTTTCGGCAATCATGATAGTCGGTGCGTTGGTGTTGCCGCCGATCAGCGTCGGCATCACCGAGGCGTCGACGACCCGCAAGGCTTCAATCCCGTGAACCCGCAATTGCGGATCGACCACCGCCGTCTCGTCGACACCCATGCGGCACGAGCCGACAGGGTGATAGACGGTGTCGGCTCGGGCGCGGATATGAGCCATCAGTTCGGCATCGCCTGCCAAGCCGGCGATATGCATCTCCTTGTGCCGGTAACGCTCCAGCGCCGGTGAACCCAGCACCTGCCGGGTGAGCTTCACGCCCTTCAGCAGCAGCTCGGCATCGCGTTCGTCATCGAGAAAGCGCGGATCGATGCGCGGCGCGGCCAGCGGATCGGCGCTGACCAGGCCGACTTCGCCGCGCGACTGCGGACGCAAGATGCAGACGTGGCAGGAGAAACCGAAGCCGTAGTGCAGCGTGCGCGCATGGTTCTCGACCAGGCCGATGATGAACTGCAATTGCAGGTCAGGACGATCGAGTGCCGGATCGGATTTGACGAACGCGCCGCTTTCGGCCGCCGGCGAGGCGATCAGTCCGGTTCCATCCCGCCGCCACTGCAGGATATGCCCCAGGAAACCCAGCGCCCCGCGTGGGCTCATGCCAAGCATGTCGGTATCCCTGGATCTCCAGCCGACGATGAAATCGAGGTGGTCCTGCAAATTCTTGCCGACACCCGGCAATTCGTGGGCGACGGGGATGCCGTGCATGGCGAGTTCGGCGGCAGGGCCGATACCGGACAGCAGCAAGAGTTGCGGCGAGCCGAAGGCGCCGCCGCAGAGGATCACCTCGCGCGACGCCTGTGCCACTGCCTCGCCCTGACGGGTGCGGTAGCGGATGCCGGTGGCGCGCTTGCCGTCAAGGACGACACCTGTGGCGTGCGCCCGCGTGATGACAGTCAGGTTGGTCCGCTGCATCACCGGATGGATATAGGCGGCGGCCGACGAACAGCGCTCGCCATTGCGCGCGCCGCCGGCAAATTGCGTGACCTGGAAATAGCCGGCGCCCTCTTGCTCCGGCCCGTTGAAGTCGTCCGTCATGCGGATCTGGTTTTCCGCGCAAGCCTCGATGAAGGCCTTGGCGATCGGCCGGGGCGAACGCTGGTTCGAGACTTTCAGCGGACCGTCGCCACCATGCAGGGCGTCTGTGCCGCGCTCATTGCTTTCGGCGCGCCGGAAATAGGGCAGCACCTCGTCCCATGACCAGCCGTCACAGCCGAGATCGGCCCATTCGTCATAGTCGCCGCGGTGGCCCCTTACATAAAGCATGGCGTTGATGGCGCTGGAGCCACCCAGCGCCTTGCCGCGCGGCTGATAGCCCTTGCGGCCGCCAAGACCTTGCTGCGGCACCGTCTCGAAAGCCCAATTGTTGATCTTCGGCCGGCCGGAAAGCATGCCGATGATGCCGGCCGGAGCGCGGATCAGCATGTCCCTGCCTTCACCGCCGGCTTCGATCAGGCAGACGGTGACGGATGGATCTTCGGAGAGCCGTGAAGCAAGCGCACAGCCAGCGGACCCACCGCCGGCTATGACATAGTCGTAGCGCATGAAGACCCTCCCCGATCATCCGACGGATATTTCCGTCCGGACAGCTCAGAGAAGGCCTGATCGCAAGCGATGTAAAGACGCGCGCAATTACCGCAACGTCAGCTGTTGCGAACGCGCCGCCAGGAATATTTCGGACCGTTCGGCTCCGTCACGGCGGTCGGCTGATAGTAGAGCCCCAACCCACCGGTGCGGCCCTCTTCCAGGCGCTTCAACAGCACCGGGTTGGAAATCTCGAACTCGTCGAAGCCCAGCCGCAGCATATGCGGCAACGGATCGACCAGCACCTGGC
>NZ_JBFUGJ010000367.1:0-5666 GCF_056402975.1 Mesorhizobium sp. P3_A9
CATCATGGCGTAGTCGAGTACCGTCATGTCGGACATGCCGCCGCGGCGGTGGCGGGCATCGAGATAGCCGCGGAACAGCGAATATTGTTCGGTCGAAGGCTCGGCATTGTGCATGGCGCCGACGAGATCGGAATTGTGCTGCAGCACGCGCTTCATGTTGCGGCTGGCGGTGAATTCCTGGGCGAGAATGCGCACGGAAACGCAGGCGCGGCAGGTCTCGCAGGCCGGCCGGTAGGCAATGTTCTGCGAACGCCGGAAGCCGCCTTGCGTCAACAGGTCGTTCATCTCCGAAGCCTTGTCGCCGACCAGATGCGTGAACACCTTGCGCTCGAACTGGCCGTCGAGATAGGGGCACGGCGACGGCGCGGTCAGGAAGAACTGCGGCGACTGGGTCGGATGCTGCGTCATCGAGCCTTGGAAACACTCCTTCGAGTCGCTCTACCTTTGGCGCGGAAAGCGAAAAATTCAACAGGATTGTGAAGGTATGGGCAAGCGAACGCCTTCACATTTGCACCCACTAGGCGGGAGCGCTCCCGAAAAACRCCTTTAACGGCCGCTGCGGCTGACCACCGTGCCGAGCAGAAGGTCGTGCAGCGTGCGCTTGCGATCGGAGAACAAAGTCACCAGCAGGACCAGCGGCGACAGGATGACGTTGCCGGCCCAGAACAGCACGGAATGAACGACCGCGGTCAGCCCGTCGATGGGCCGGCCGTCGAGCCGGTCGAGGCGGATGCCCATCATTTTCATGCCCGTGGTGGCCTGGTCGGCGCTTCCCAGCGTGTTCCAGATGTAGAGGATGGCGACGCCCGGCAGCAGGACGCCGGACAGCATCCAGCCAAGGCCAAGCGTCAAAAGCCCGAGGAAGAACACCAGTATGGCGAAGGGAATGGCGAGCAGAGCGATGACGGTACAGTCGAGCGCGAAGGCCAGGATGCGCCTTGTGCGCACGCCTTCATAGGCCCTGACATCGTCAAGTCGGGTGTTGATGATTTCGCCGTCGAGAACGCGCGCGTTCATGTCATWTCCTCGTAATGAGGCCCGACATAGGGTGCGGGCCACTTGATGATGAAATGGTGAAGACCTGTGTCGGAATCAAGGTCGGGGTTTTCCCGGGGCGCCAGGCTCGAACAACGACCGGCGCAATCTGAAACGGTTGAATTTGCCGCGCGGATGGCATTAGCTTGTTGCGGCGCAACAAAGCGCTCCGGGACAGGGGCGAGGGGACGGGGAAAATATGGACTATGACATGCTGGTCATCGGCAGCGGCCCTTCCGGGCGCCGCGCCGCGGTGCAGTCGGCCAAGCTCGGCAAATCGGTGCTGGTGGTCGACCGCGGCCGGCGCCTTGGCGGCGTCTCCGTGCACACCGGCACCATTCCCTCGAAAACGCTGCGCGAAACGGTGCTCAATCTCTCGGGCTGGCGCGAGCGCGGCTTCTACGGTCGCGGCTACAGGGTCAAGCAGGATATTTCGGTCGGCGATCTGGTCGAGCGCCTGCACAAGACGCTCGATCACGAGGTCGAGGTGCTGCAGCATCAGTTCATGCGCAACACGGTCAAGAGCGCGCGTGCCTCGGTAAAATTTCTCGGCCCCAACAAGGTCAGCCTGACAGCAGACAMTGGCGACTACAGCGAAGTCGGATTCGCAAATGCGCTGATCGCGGTCGGCACCAGGCCGCACCGGCCGCGCGACGTGCCCTTCGACAAGACCCGCGTCTTCGACAGCGACGAGATGCTGGAACTCGGCMAGTTGCCGCGCACGCTGACGGTGATYGGCGGCGGYGTCATCGGCGTCGAATATGCGACGATCTTTTCCGCGCTCGACGTGCCGGTGACGCTGGTCGAGCCGCGCAACACCATCCTCGATTTCGTCGAYCGCGAGATCGTCGACGATTTCATCCACCAGATGCGYGAYCGCGGCATGACGATMMGGCTGGGCAGCGCGGTGAARGARATCCGCTCCAAGCCGGARRCSGCCGAAGTSGAACTGGCCGACGGCCGCACCATCCGTTCGGATGTCGTGCTCTACGCTGCCGGTCGCACCGGCAATGTCGGAACCTTGGGTCTCGACGTGGTCGGCATCGACGCCGACTCCAGGGGCCGCATCAAGGTCGACCCGCAGACTTTTCAGACCAGCGTGCCCAACATCTACGCCGCCGGCGACGTCATCGGCTTTCCGAGCCTCGCCTCGACGTCGATGGAGCAGGGCAGGGTGGCCGCCTGCCACGCCTTCGGCGTGCCGCTCCCGCCGCCGCCCGAAACTTTCCCCTATGGCATTTACGCCGTGCCGGAGATCTCCACTGTCGGCCAGTCCGAGGAACAGGTGCGTGAGAGTGGAGCCGCCTATGAGGTTGGCGTGGCGCGTTTTCGCGAGACCTCGCGTGGACACATCATGGGCGTCAATACTGGCTTCCTGAAGCTGCTGTTCTCGATCGAGACGCGCCGTCTGCTCGGCGCGCATATCGTCGGCGAGGGCGCCACCGAGCTCATTCACATCGGCCAGGCGGTGATCAATCTCGGCGGCACGGTCGACTTCTTCGTCAACAACACCTTCAACTATCCGACGCTGGCGGAAGCCTACAAGATCGCCGGACTGGACGCCTGGAACCGGATGGGGCGGGGGTAGGCAAACCGGCGGCTATTCAGCGGTTGCCGGCTCGATAATGCTCAGCACCTGCGAAATCCGGTCGGCAGGAAACCCAGACATTTCGGCATGCCGGCGGACCAAGCCCTCATCCGCCGCCAGATAGACGCAGTAGATCCGGTCATCCGTCACGTAGCTCTGGATCCATTGGATCTGTGAGCCGAGCGTGTCGAGCACGCCACACGACTTCTGTGAAGCGCTTCGCAAGTCCGAGGCCGAAAGTTTGCCGACAGCGGGCATGTCGCGTTCGATCACGAATTTGGGCATGGAATCCTCCTTCTCAGGTCACCATTGACCTGATCATCCGTTGGCGCGATGCTTCAGGCGCCGCCTATGTGAGGGGAAGTTTCCGCTGGAACGCCCTGTCATGCCATGATCGAAACGCCTGACAGACTGATCGAACAACCGGCAGAGAGCCAATCCGAAGACAGGCAAGACCTGTTGCTTGACGTGCTGTCGCAGGTTGGGCTGTCCGGTTCGATTTTCTTGTTGGGAGAGTATCGCGCGCCCTGGGCGCTGGATTCCCCCGAGGCCGCCGATATGGCGAGGCTGCTGGCTGGCGGCTCTCGGCGGCTGATCCTCTTCCACATCGTCCAGGAGGGAAGCTTCCAGATCAGCGCACGAGGCATGAAGGTCGAAGGCAAAGCTGGCGACCTGATCGTGCTCCCGCACGGCGACCAGCATCTGATGGGCAATCCCGCGTTCAGCGGAGCCATACCCATGGCCGAACTCGTTCCACCACCGCCGTGGCAAAGCCTGCCGGTCGTTCGCATCGACGGCGGCGGCGAAGCCACGCGCATCGTCTGCGGTTACCTGACGTGCGAACAGCTTCTCTTCAATGTCTTCCTGCAGCGATTGCCGCCGGTTTTCAGCGTACGGCCGCGTCCGGGCGCGCCGACCGAATGGATGCAGGCCTGCTTCACCTATGCCCTGAATGAAAGCGCGCATGCGGCACAAGGCAAAAGGCTGCTCATGGCGCGCCTGCCGGAACTTCTGTTCGTCGAGGCGTTGCGGCTCTACTCCGAACAGAAATCGGCTGATATGGGATGGCTGGCGGCGGTAAGCGATCCGGTGCTCGGCCGTGCATTGAGCCTCATCCACGCCGAGCCCACGAAAAAATGGAGCAACGAGGAACTGGCGCGGTGCGCCGCCACATCCCGCTCGGTTCTCGACGAGCGTTTCAGGAAACTGCTCGGCCAATCGCCGATGCGGTACTTGACGGAATGGCGCATGCAATTGGCCACCGATCTGCTGCGTGACCGGACCATGAAACTTCTCGCCGTCGCCGAGCGTTGCGGCTATGGGTCGGAAGAGGCTTTCAGCCGGGCTTTTCAGCGCTGCCTCGGCGTTTCTCCGGCGCGATGGCGCGAGTCAGCCAACGGTCTACCTGCATCGCATTGAGTCCGGCCTATCGGCCGGCGCGACAGCGAGTGTTGGCTCGCTGTCAGCTTGCCCGCACCACAGCTGCCGATTCCGTCAGCCATTGCCTGACGATGGCGGCGTCCGGATCACCGATCTCGTGGCCAGAGCCAACGATACGCGCATCTACATCCGCGCCGTGCCGGTTGAGCAGCGTTACCAGCGCTGGCGCGAAGGGCCCGTAGGTCTCGTCGGCGGCGCCGGCGATGATCAGCGTCTGTGTTCCCGCGAGGTCGATCGCCGGCACATAGTCGAGCACAGGCATTGGTCTGAGCAGCGCAGCCCTGCGGACGACGCCCGGATGGAGCAGCATCAGGCTGGAAACCAGATTGGCGCCGTTCGAATAGCCGAGAAAAGTTGCACGGGTGAGATCGAGCCCATGGCGCTTGGCGGCCTCGTTGGCGAATGCGGCGAAGCCAGCTGTTTCGGCCAGGATGCTCTTCTGTTCGAAACGCGTCGGGCTTATCCGTTCGAACCAGCGAAAACCATCCTCCTGGGGGATACGGCCACGCGCCGCGACCAGCACGGCGGCGGGCGCGATCCGCCTTGCCAGCGGCACCAGAGTGGTCTCGTCGACACCCGATCCATGCAGCAGGAACAGACATTCACGGCTGTTCCCGCCGGCGTCGTGAATGCGATAGGGAAAGGCCAGATTCATGAGCAGCGGGGCGTTTTCGACGCTGTCGCCAGTCATCCCGCATCCTCTTGATTATATGAGGTTCCGCTCAATTTGCCGGCTTCAAAACGCAATATTTTCATGCTCCGCGAAAGTTGATTGAACCAGGCGCATTCCAGCCCGTTTCTGCGCCGATATACTCCGCGTGGGAGGAATCGAAGCGGTGCGTCGGGGGTCGCATTGCTGGACATGAACAACCAGCTTTGAGGCCTTTTGTCGATGACTACCCCTGTTTTGTCGGATCGCAATTTGCGTATCCCGGATCGCAATTTGCGTATCCCCGAACGCGACACGCGTATCGACGTGTTGCGCGCGCTTGCACTTATCATCATCTTCATCGACCACGTGCCGGGCACGGCTTTCGAGGCCTTCACCTACAAGAATTTCGGTTTCTCCGACGCGGCCGAGGCCTTCGTTTTGATTTCCGGCATCTCGGTCGCGCTCGCCTATGGCACCAAGTTCCGGCCGGGTGGCCGGCTTCTGGCCACATTGAAGATGTGGCGGCGGGCAGGCATGCTCTACGTCGCCCATATCGTCACGACCATGGTGGTGATCGCCTTGTTTTGCACCGTGGCGGTGTTCGCCAGGCGGCCGGAGCTGCTGAAGCTGATCAACATCGAGCCATTGATGAAGAACACGCCGGAAGTGCTGGTCGGCATCGTCACGCTCGGCCATCAGCTCGGCTACAACAACATCCTGCCGGTCTATGCCGCGCTGCTCCTGATGGCGCCGGCCTTCGTCCTGCTGATCAGCTACCGGCCCGTCGCGGCGCTTGTCGCTTCCGGTGCGCTGTGGCTCGCCGCCGGCATCTGGCAGATCGCCCCGCCCAACTATCCCGAGCCCGGCTTCTGGTTCCTGAACCCTCTGTCCTGGCAGTTCCTGTTCAACATCGGCTTGGCCAGCATGCTGCACGTCAGGCGCGGCGGCGTC
>NZ_JBFUGJ010000368.1:0-5629 GCF_056402975.1 Mesorhizobium sp. P3_A9
TCCTTGCCGCCGGCCGCCGCCTTCGCCTGCTCGAGCGCCGAATGGATGCCGTCGGTCACAAAACAAAAGGTCGTGCCACCTTCCATCGTGATCGGCGCACGCTTGTAGTGCGTCAGCACGAAAACCGGCACATGGTAGGGTGGATTGTCGCCCCACCAGCCTTTCCAGCTGTCGTCAGGCCATTCGCCGCGGATCGGCCCGAACATGTTGCGGCCGAGGATCCAGGCGCCGACATTCTCGAAGCTGCGCGCCGCGAAAGCCTCGTTGATATCGGTGGTGCCGCCATCTTGCCCGAGCACCATCTCACGGAAGGTGCGGGTGTCGACAAACCACTTGTGCAAGGATTGCCCACCGACGCCGAGCGGATTTTGCAGGTCCTGATCGGGACCGGCGCCATAACCGTCGAGCGATAGGGTGAATGCGTTGACGCGAAGTTTGGACATGGGGCCTCCTAACCAATTATGTCTGCAATCGGTTTTCTTGTAGCAAACCGATTGCAGATCGCAAGCGGTGTTCCCCACGATGGAGACACGTCCTGACATCRTCGCCAAGTGACGTCCGGAATGTTGCGTAGCGATGCGCTGGGATCGCCACTGGTGGCCGCCGAAACAGCCGCCATATCAGGCTATTCGCCAGTGAGTTCCATGAAGCGGATATGGTTGCTGAACGGGTCGATGACCTCGACCGTCAGCCGCCCGTCCTCGTGCTCGAGACCCGGCTTCATGTAGCGGTAATCCTTGGCCGCCAGCTCTTTGTGAAAGGCGCGGATGCCTCTCATGTAAATAACCATGTTGCCGCCTGGCGTCGCGTCGCCGGCATGTTCGGACAAATGCAGGACAAGGTTGCCGCGCGACACCTGCGTGTAAAGCGGGAAGTTGTCGCCGTAGCGGTGCTCCCAATCCACGGCGAAACCGAGATAGCCGAGGTAGAATTCGTGCGCCTTGGCGACGTCGAAGATGCGCACGATCGGCGCCGTCCGTTCGAAGATGATGGTTTCGTGCCGGGCCGGCGGCGCCTCGATTTTCGCCGACAGGATGTTCCAGGTCGCTAGTCCGAACTGGCGCGCGACGATTTCAAGAGCCTCGCTGTGGCTGATCGTCAGGTCGCGGGCGGCGAGCGCCTCCCGCATGGCTTTCGCCATGGTCTTGGCATCACGATAGGCAAGCATGTCCGTTTCCTCGGTCACGGCGAAGTCTTCGTCAGTGCCCGCATTGCCGACGCCTTCGCCCGACGGTGAAACGGGTCAGGAAGCATCCTCTGGAGGCGTTCGCCATACCTCTTGGCGAGGTGCGGGCTGCCGGCCGCCTCCGGCCGTGCGAGCATCATAGCCGGAGCCGGCGCGTTCTGTCAGCGCAAAAAATCGCCGGTTGTCGAATGAAAAGCTATTCCATCGACAGGATGAGATTGCGCACGACCGGATAGATTTCACGCTCCCAGCGTTTGCCGTTGAAGACGCCATAGTGGCCTACATTGGCCTGCAGGTGATGGCGTTTTAGATGCGGACGCAGTGACCGGCACAATTCATGGGCGGCCGAGGTCTGGCCGAGTGCGCAGATATCGTCGCGCCCGCCTTCGACAGTGAGCAGCGCGGTGTTGCGGATCGCGCCCGGGTCGACCAGGCTGCCACGGAAAGTGTAGGTCCCGGTGGCGATCTCTGCCTTCTGGAACACACGGTCTATGGTTTCGAGATAGAATTCCTCGGTGAGGTCGAGCACCGCCAGATACTCGTTGTAGAAAGTCTTGATCTTCTCGGCCTCGGCGATCTCGCCGGCGGCCAGATGGTCGTGCAGTTTGCGGTGCGCTTTCGTGTGCCGGTCCATGTTCATGCCCATGAACGCAGCAAGCTGGAGAAAGCCCGGATAGACCCGGCGTCCGCCGCCGGCGTGGCGCCAGGGCACATGCGAGATGACGGAATTCTGGAACCAGGACAGCGACTTGCTGACGGCGAATTCGTTGACCTTGGTAGGACTTTCGCGCGGATCGATCGGACCCGCCATCAGCGTCATCGAGCGTGGCGTCGCTGGATGCCCGTCCTCGGACATGATAGCAACGGCGGCAAGCGCCTGGACGCAGGGCTGGCAAACCGCCAGTATGTGTGCGCCCGGGCCGATCGCCTGCAGGAAGCGAATGATGTAGTCGACATAGTCGTCCACCCCGAAGCGGCCGGCGACAAGCGGCACGTCGCGGGCATTKGCCCAGTCGGTGATGTAGACCTCATGGTCAGCCAGAAGCGTTTCCACCGTGCCGCGCAGCAGCGTCGAGAAATGGCCCGACAACGGGGCGATCACCATCACCCGCGGCTGGCGCGTGTCCATATCCTTGGCGAAGCGCAAAAGCTTGCCGAATGGCAGGTCGAGCGCTGTTTCGACGCTGACAGGCACATCGCGATTGCCGACCCTGACGGATTTGATGTCGAAATCCGGCCGTGCATGGGTGAGCTTGAGACGGGCGATCATCTCCAGCCCCGCGGCCAGGCGCTGTTTCAAGCCGTCGCCCGAGACCACGCCGCCCATCTTCGAACGCATCAGATCGGCGAAAAAGCGCGTCGGGGCGATAAGGTCGTCCTGAAGCTGGTAGGCCTGGTACAGCATCGAATACGTCCCATTCCCAGCGGCCATGTGGCAGTGCAAAAAAATCTAGTGCAAATTTTTGTGCATTGCGAGAGGATTGTTGCCGGCAAAGGGCTCGGAGGGTCGACGGCATGACGAAGATGACATGAGTAAAGTGCCAGCAACCAAGGCGTCCGGGACTAAGGTGCCTGCGCCCAAAGGGCCTGCGGCCAAGGCCATGTTGACGATCTCGTCGAAGAACTATTCGTCCTGGTCGCTGCGCGGCTGGCTGCTCTGCCGCATGGSCGGGCTGGAGTTCGAGGAAAAGCGCRTCGACATCGATGAYSCYGRGCAGCGGCAGGARTTGCTGCTTYTGTCGCCATCGGTKCTGGTGCCGCGKCTGACCCATGACGGGGTGACRGTGTGGGACACGCTGGCRATCGCCGAATAYCTGGCCGAGACCATGCCGGGAGCGGGGCTCCTGCCGGCTGACCGCGTCGCTCGCGCCCATTGCCGCGCSGTGTCTGGCGAGATGCATTCGGGATTTCACAATTTGCGCTCGGCGCTGCCGATGAGCCTGAAGGCCAGACACAAGAGCTTCAAGATATTTTCCGGCGCGCGCCCGGATGTGGAGCGGATCAAGACGATCTGGTCCGAATGCCTGGAGGCCTATGGCGGTCCCTGGCTGTTCGGCGCGTCACCGACCGTGGCCGACGCGATGTATGCGCCTGTCTGTACCCGTTTCCGCACCTATGCCGTCGAACTCGAAGCGCCGCTCACCGCCTATTGCGACACCATCTTCGCCTGGCCGCTGATGCAGGAATGGACGCAAGACGCCTTGGCCGAGCCCGAGGATATCATCGAACTGGACGTGGAATTTTAGGCCAACCGGGCCGTTGCAGAGCGGGGCCTGGCTGTATAATGGCGCGCTGCTACCCCTTCAGCATCTGCGCCACTTCGGGCGCGAAATAGGTCAAGATGCCGTCGCAGCCGGCACGCTTGAAGGCAAGCAGGCTCTCCAGCATCGCCTTCTCGCCGTCGATCCAGCCGTTGGCGCCCGCCGCCTTGATCATCGAATATTCGCCCGACACCTGGTAGGCGAAGGTCGGCATCTGGAATTCGTCCTTCAGCCGGCGGATGATGTCGAGATAGGGCAGGCCGGGCTTGACCATCAGCATGTCGGCGCCTTCGGCGATGTCCTGCTCGGCCTCGCGCACCGCCTCGTCGGAATTGGCGTGGTCGATGTAATAGGTCTTCTTGTCGCCCTTGAGCAGGCCCGCGGTGCCGACCGCCTCGCGGTAGGGGCCGTAGAAGGCCGAGGCGAACTTCGTCGCGTAGGACATGATCGCCACGTCCTGAAAACCGTTGGCGTCGAGCGCGTCGCGGATGGCGCCGATGCGGCCGTCCATCATGTCGGACGGCGCGATGATGTCGGCGCCGGCCGCGGCCTGGATGACGGCCGCTGCCGCGACCTGTTCCACCGTTTCGTCGTTGACGATGATGCCGTCGCGCAGGATGCCGTCATGGCCGTGGCTGGTGAACGGGTCGAGCGCGGCGTCGGTGATGATGCCGATCTCGGGCACCGCGTCCTTGATGGCGCGGGTGGCGCGGTTGATAATGTTTTCCGGGTCGAGGATGTGCGAGCCGGTCTGGTCGCGTAAGGCCAGTTCGACATTGGGGAAGGTGGCCAGCGCCGGAATGCCGAGCTTCGCCGCCCGTTCGGCCTCCTTGACGGCAAGGTCGACCGACAGGCGGAAGACGCCGGGCATGGCGGCGATCGGTTCGCGCACATTTTTGCCCTCGACGACGAAGATCGGCCAGATCAAATCGTCGACCGAAAGCCGGTTCTCCTGCACCAGGCGGCGCGACCAGTCGGCCTTGCGCATGCGGCGCAGGCGGCGGCTGCCGGTGATGTCGTCGACGCTGCGCGCGCCGGCTGGCTTGGTCGGGGTGAATTTGTTCATTGCCAAAACTCTCGGCCAAAACTCTCGTTCGGCGGCTTTTACCACGAGCCCTTGGTGCTGACCAATGCGACACGATTGTGCCAGCTTTGCTTCGCCCCGTTACCGAGAGGGCAGCGCGGACTTCTCAAGGCTGGCCATTGCCACGCGGAACGCTTCGTCGAAGACTGCTACCATTGACGCACCCATGCGCCGCCTTTAGCACTTCAGTCCCGCAGGCGCGGGGGGAGGGATTCTCTGGCGATGGATTTTGGCGGCGGCGACGAGATCCGCTTCGAGCGGCTGGGCCGGGCCGGCGTCATCACGCTGACGCGGCCGAAGGCGCTCAATGCCATCACACACAGCATGGTCAAGGCGCTCGGCAAGGCGCTTGATGCCTGGGAGCAGGATGCGAGCGTCAACGTCGTCATCGTCAAGGCGGAGGGCAGGGCTTTTTCTGCCGGCGGCGATATCCTGCACGTCTACGAGTGCGGCCGCGCCGGCAAGCCGCCGGTCGATTTCTTCGCTGATGAATACAGGCTCAACGCCCGCATCGCGCGCTTCAAGAAACCCTATGTCGCGCTGATCGACGGCATCGTCATGGGCGGCGGCGTCGGCATCTCCTTCCATGGCTCACACCGCATAATGACCGAGAATGCGCAGTTCGCCATGCCCGAAGTCGGCATCGGCTTCTTCCCCGATGTCGGTGCCAGCCACCTGCTTCCGGATCTTGGCGGCAGCTTTGGCATGTACCTCGGCTTGACGGGAGCGCGTATCCGTTATGGCGATGCGCTGTGGTCCGGCCTTGCCACGCACACGATCAAGGCCGACGACCAGGCAGGGCTGCTCGACGAGCTGATAATCAGCAATGACCCGAACGCCGAGTTGCGCGATTTCTTCATCCCGGCCAAACGCGAGACGGACCGGCAGGACCTTGATTCGATCGCGCGCCATTTTTCGCAAGGCACGCTCGCCGGCATCATCGCCAGTCTTGAGGACGCAGCCGGCGGTGATGCCTTTGCCGAGAAGACGCTGGCGATGATCAAAAGCCGCTCGCCGACCAGCCTTCACATTGCCTGGCGCGAGATCGGTGCCGGCCAGACGCTGTCGATGGATGAATGCATGAAGATGGAGTTCCGC
>NZ_JBFUGJ010000369.1:0-5617 GCF_056402975.1 Mesorhizobium sp. P3_A9
CCCTTTGATATTGTTCTCGCCCTTTGATATTGTTCTCGTCTGGGTTGCATTTGTATCGCTATGGTTGTATTTGTAAAAACACCTGAAATGTGGGGTTCCCTTGCCATGAATAAAGTCGTTSTCAGCCTCTTCGCACTCCTTGCAGGCACCAGCTTGGCCATGGCCGAGGACGACGGCTGCGAGGCCTTCAAATGGCCGGTAACGCGGGAACAGGCGCTGTTTGCCGCGGCGCCCGCAACACCGGCTGGAGCGGCGCTGGCGGTGGGTGCTGCCGCGGATCTGGCCCTGGTCCCGGCGGAGAAAGCCGGTTTTACGCTGCCGCCCGAGCGCGCGCCGGCGGAGGGCACGTTCGGCGCCGTCGCCAGTGTGGAGGTGCCGACCGAGGGGGCTATTCAGATAAGCCTATCCGGCGAGGCCTGGATCGATGTCATTCAGGACGGCAAGGCCATCAAGTCGGCGGGTTATAGTGGGGTGAAAACCTGCCCCGGCATCCGCAAGAGCGTGCGCTTCAAGCTCGCGGCCGGCCCGGCCACCGTCCAGATCAGCGGCGCGAAAAAGGCTGAGCTGAAGGTCGCGGTGCTGACGCCGGAGTAGTTGGCGCGCGAAAGCGGGGAAACGGCCTTTCATCGGTGGTGCGATGAAAGGCCGGCTCGTTTTGCTTCTCGTCAGCGCACCGGCGCCATCAGCGCGAAATGCGCGCCTTGCGGGTCCTGGCATTGCACGATCCAGCTGCCGCCGGGAACCTCCATCGGCCCCATCAGGATCTTGCCGCCATTGTCGGTGACGCGTTTGGCGGCCGCGTCGATGCCTGTGACGTTGAAATAGAACTGCCAGACCGGGACGGGAAGTTGCGCAGGCTTGTTCATGATGCCGCCGCCGGATTCGGGGCCGGCCGTAAAAGTCTGGTATATGCCCATCGGGCCCATGTCGAAATCGCCGGCATTGGCCCAGCCGAACTGGCCGGAATAGAAGTCGAACGCGGCCTTCCAATCGCTGGTGTAGAGCTCATGCCAGCCAATATGCCCAGGCGTGCTGGCCGGCACCACAGGCTGGTCGGGGCCGTTGGGCTGCAGGAACATGAAGGTCGCGCCTTGTGGATCGGCAACGACGGCAAACCGGCCAACGCCTGGAATGTCGTCGGGCTGGCGATGAACGGCGCCGCCGGCCTTGGTTAGTGATGCCGTGGCGGCATCGACATCCTTCGTGTGGATATAGCCGACCCAGGCCGGCGGCGTACCCATCTTGGCGGCGTCCTCGGGCATCGTCATCAGCCCGCCGACGCCGCGTTCGGCGGAATTTACAACGATGTAGCGCGGCATGCCCGGCGCCTTGTCGAAGGGCTGCGCCGTCCAGCCGACCACCTTGGTGTAGAAGGCTTCGGCGGTGTCGAGGTCTGATGTCATCAGCTCGTACCAGAAGAAGGGCATCGGGGATTTCGGCATGGTCGGTCTCCTCACCGTTCAGCATCGATCGTTGTTCGATCCATCGCAGGACGATCCTGGCGACGGAAATCCGACAACCGCCCAACCAATAATGTCTGCCCATGACATGCGTTCCCCGGTTGCATGCCCTGCGGTTTTCGATTTCTGTACGGCAAGGGGGTTGTTCATGCGCAAGATGTCGCTCACGCCTGAGCTTGTTGCACTGTGCCACAGGGAAGAGGCCGATCCAGGCCCGGACCCAAGCTGGACGGAGCTGAACGACGAGGACTTCCGGACGCTTGCCATGCGGCTATCGGGAGAGGCAGACGAGGGGCCGCTCTGGGTGTTCGCCTACGGGTCGCTGATCTGGAAGCCGGAATTCGATTCGGTTGAGCAGCGGCTCGCCACGGCCTTCGGCTGGCACCGCTCCTTCTGCCTCGACATGGTGCGCTGGCGCGGCAGTGCCACGCAGCCGGGGCTGATGATGGCGCTCGAACGCGGCGGACGCTGCAACGGAGTGATCTACCGCTTGCCGGAGGGCGAAAAACCGGCCCAGATCGAAAGGCTGCTGCGGCGCGAGATCAGCGACCATGAAAGCATCAGCTCGGTCCGGTGGCTGCCGGTGCATACGGCGCAAGGCGCGCTGCGGGTGCTCGGTTTCTGGGTTGGCGTCAAGGGCCGGGGAACGTCGCTGAGCCAGCCGCTGGACAAGGTGGCAAGCATATTGGCCAGGGCCTGCGGCCATATCGGCTCCGGCGCGGAATATCTCTACAACACGGTCAGTCACCTCGAAGCATTCGGCATCCATGACCGCAATCTGTGGCGGTTGCAGGAACTGGTGGCGGACGAGGTCCGGGCCATCCATCGCCGGCCCGTCGATCCAGGCCATTCGTCGGTGCTGCCAGAACCATCGCCTGCGTCATAACATGAGTAAAAAAATCATGTTTTTATTCAGTCTTTTCAGCGACTTGCGCCGAAAATTGACCAATTGATAAAAAAATAAAACGTGCTAGCCTTCCCCAAAACGAAAACATGGGGAACTGACAATGCCAGAAGGCCAGTTCAAGGAAGGTATCGTCGGCGGCCGGCTTGCTGCCGACCAGTATGCGGACAATTTCTCCGACCTGCATCCGCCGCTCGATCATCACGAGGCGCTGGTCGAATCCGACCGCTGCTATTTCTGCTACGACGCGCCCTGCATGAACGCRTGCCCRACYTCGATCGACATTCCGCTGTTCATCCGCCAGATCTCGACTGGCAATCCGATCGGGTCGGCCAAGACCATCTTCGACCAGAACATACTGGGCGGCATGTGCGCTCGCGTCTGCCCGACGGAGACGCTGTGCGAAGAAGTCTGCGTGCGCGAGATCGCCGAGGGCAAGCCGGTGCAGATCGGCCGCCTGCAGCGCTACGCCACGGATGTCGCGATGGCCGAGAACAAGCAGTTTTATCCGCGCCCGGAAGCGACCGGCAAGTCGGTTGCCGTGGTCGGCGCCGGCCCGGCCGGCCTTGCCGCCGCGCACCGGCTCGCCCGCCATGGTCATGACGTCACCATCCTCGAGGCGCGGCCGAAGGCCGGCGGCCTCAACGAATACGGCATCGCCGCCTACAAAAGCGTCGACAATTTCGCCCAGGCCGAGGTCGACTATGTCACGGCGATCGGCGGCATCGACATCCAGAACGGCAAGGCGCTCGGCCGCGACTACCAGCTCTCAGACCTGATCCGCAATTACGATGCGGTGTTCCTCGGCATGGGGCTTGGCGGCGTCAACGCGCTGCGCGCCGATGGCGAGGATGCAGCCGGCGTCACCAATGCGGTTGAGTTCATTGCCGAACTGCGCCAGGCCAGCGATCTCTCCGGCCTGCCGGTCGGCCGCCGCGTTGTCGTCATCGGCGGCGGCATGACGGCGATCGACGCCGCGGTGCAGTCGAAGCTGCTTGGCGCCGAGGAGGTGACGATCTGCTACCGGCGCGGCCAGGAGCACATGAACGCTTCCGGCTTCGAACAGGATCTGGCCGCCGCCAACGGCGTCACCATCCGCCACTGGCTGCAGCCGAAGCGGGTGATCGCGGAAGGTGGGAAGGTGTCGGGCATCGAACTCGAATACACCGCGCTCAATGGCGACAAGCTCGCCGGCACCGGCGAGACGCTGACGCTCGTTGCCGACCAGGTATTCGCTGCGATCGGCCAGAATTTTGTCCCTGCCGCCCTCAACGGCAGCGGTGCCTCGATCGAGCTCGAAGCCGGCCGCATCAAGGTCGATGCGGAAGGGCAGACATCGCTGGTCAAGGTCTGGGCCGGCGGCGACTGCATCTTCGGTGGCGACGACCTGACCGTCTCGGCCGTGGCGCAAGGCCGCGATGCGGCGGAGAGCATCAACCGGGCACTGCGATGATGGCGCCGATCCTCACTGCCGTCATCGGCACCGCGGCAATGCCGGCGGCTTCGCCGGACTATTGGCTCTACACGCAATGGTGCGACCGGCAGGGTGAAGAGCGGATGTTCGTCGAAGCGTCCGGGGTCGGCTTCAACGAGCACACGATCTGCCAATGGACGTCCGGGCCGCCGACTGGCGACCTGGTACAAACGACGGTTTCATGCGCGAACGTCTATCTCAACGGAGACGAGACCGTGCGCATGGACGAAAGAATGGTCAGGCTGGAGGCGCGCAAGGGCGATCCGGACAAGATCACGGTAACGGTCGAAGGCGAACCGCCGTCGGTTTTTCTTCGATGCGAGGAATGATCCGGCTACGATAGGCAAAGGTGGCGGCAAGCCCGCCACGGCCAGAGGAGAAAGACCCATGGCAGACATCCGCAACAATTTCGTCGGCATCAAATCGCCCAACCCGTTCTGGCTGGCCTCGGCGCCGCCGACCGACAAGGCCTACAACGTCATCCGCGCCTTCAAGGCAGGGTGGGGCGGCGTGGTGTGGAAGACGCTGGGCGAGGAAGGGCCGCCGGTGGTCAATGTCAACGGCCCGCGCTATGGCGCGATCTGGGGCGCGGACCGCCGCCTGCTTGGCCTCAACAATATCGAGCTGATCACCGACCGCGACCTGCAGGTCAATCTGCGCGAGATCAAGCAGGTCAAGAAGGACTGGCCCGACCGAGCCATCGTCGTCTCGCTGATGGTGCCCTGCGTCGAGGAGAGCTGGAAAGCGATCCTGCCGGTGGTCGAGGAGACGGAAGCCGACGGCATCGARCTCAATTTCGGCTGYCCGCACGGCATGTCGGAACGCGGCATGGGCGCCGCSGTCGGGCAAGTGCCGGAATATATCGAAATGGTGGTGCGCTGGTGCAAGGCCAACACCCGCATGCCTGTGATCACCAAGCTGACGCCAAACATCACCGATGTGCGCAAGCCGGCGCGCGCGGCACACGCCGGCGGCACCGACGCGGTGTCGCTGATCAACACCATCAACTCGATCACCGGTGTCGACCTCGACAGTTTCGCGCCGCAGCCGACAATCGATGGCAAGGGCTCGCATGGCGGCTATTGCGGCCCGGCGGTGAAGCCGATCGCCATGAACATGGTCGCCGAGATCGCGCGCGATCCTGAAACCCACGGCCTGCCGATCTCCGGCATTGGCGGCATCACCACCTGGCGCGACGCGGCCGAATTCATGGCGCTTGGCGCCGGCAATGTGCAGGTGTGCACAGCGGCGATGACATACGGCTTCAAGATCGTGCAGGAGATGATCGCCGGCCTTGAAAACTGGATGGACGAGAAGGGCCATGCCTCGCTCGACGACATCGTCGGCCGCGCCACGCCCAACGTCACCGACTGGCAGTATCTCAACCTCAATTACATCGCCAAGGCGCGTATCGACCAGGACGCCTGCATCAAATGCGGCCGCTGCCATATCGCTTGCGAGGACACTTCCCACCAGGCGATCACCAGCATGGTCGACGGCGTCAGGCATTTCGAGGTGATCGAGGCCGAATGCGTCGGCTGCAATCTGTGCGTCAATGTCTGCCCGGTCGAGAACTGCATCACCATGGAGCCGCTGGCGGTCGGCGTGATGGACCAGCGTACCGGCAAGCCGGTGTCGCCGATCTACGCCAACTGGACGACGCACCCGAACAACCCGATGGCCAAGGTGGCTGCGGAGTAGGGCTGCCTTCGCAGAATTTGGGTTCCTCGCCCCACGAAGTGGGGAGAGGTGGCCCGGCGAAGCCGGGACGGAGAGGGG
>NZ_JBFUGJ010000370.1:0-5613 GCF_056402975.1 Mesorhizobium sp. P3_A9
TTCATGATCCTCCGCCATCTGGCGGATGGCGGCATACCAGCCGGCCTGATCGTTGGAATCGATCGCCGGCATCAGCCCGCCGGTCGCCTCGATCAGCGATGGCGTGGTCGACACGATCGCCGGGACGCCGAAATCGAGGCATTCTGAGGCGCCGTAGCCCCAGCCCTCTATATGCGAAGGAAAGACGCCGAACGTGGCGCTGCGATAATATTGGATGAGCTGCTCGTCGCTGACCAGCCCGGTGAAAGTGACCGACTGCAGCAGTTCGGGATGCGCCTTGAGATAGGCGCGCAGCGGCTCGATCATCCAGCCCCAGCGCCCRGCRCAGACAAGCCTYGGCAGCTTGACGCCTTCTTCCCGYGCCTGCYGCCAGATCCGCGCCARGAGGATGTGGTTCTTGCGCACTTCGATGGTCGAGCAGTAGAGCACGAACGGCTCGCCGGCCTCGATGCGCGAGGCCGTGCCCATGCGCGATGCGTTTGCGTGCAAAATGGAGGGCATCGGAAAGCGATACACCACGGGCGCGGCAATGCCGGCCTTGCGCATATGCTCGGTCAGCGTCGCGCCGACCTCGTCGGAGGCGCAGAATGCCGGCGCGCCGGAGCGCACGAGTTGTTCGAGATAGGAGCCGAAGCGGCGCTCGCTGGTGCCTGAGCCAAGCAAATCGGGGCGCAATGCCGGGATGATGTCGTGGCAGAGGAAGGCAAGCTTGCCGGCAGTGCCCGAAACAGCGGAACGGTCCTCCTGGGTCAGGATGTGATGGCTGATCAGCACGAGGCCGGGTTCCGTCTCGACCGGCTGGGCTATGGCGTCCTCGCGCAAACCAAGCCGGATCCGCGCCCGTTGGTCCAGACGATAGGCGCGGATCAACAGCCTCGTCGCCTGGTAGGCAATCCCCTTGCGGCCGTTGGTCACCGTCCTGGCCAGATGGCGGTCCATCTCGCGCTTGTCCCAGGGCTGTTGCCGCACTGCCTCGAAAGCCTGCGACAGCGCTGTGCGTCTCCCTGGCCACCGTTTGACACGATGCGGTGAAATCTCACCCGCCGCGACATGGTCCTGTTCGTAAGCGGCGAGCGGCCGGAACCGGCTCTCGCCTGGCCTGAACGCCACCACCTCCACGCTGGGGTCGGGGTCCGCCAGGGCCGCGTTGACGAGAAAGCTTTCCACCCGCGGAATGCCAGCCAGGCCCTTGCCAGGCGGCCAGAGCATCAGCCCGGTGGCATCGATGGCCAGTCTCGGAGGTTTCATGACCTCGGTTGCGGCGCTGGCTTCAGAATGCTCGACTGTCATTGTCTGCTTTGGCGAAGAGGCTGCACGTAAAGCCTTATGCTTGATTTGCCGCTAATATGGTAGCCGTGTCGCACGGCCCCATGTCGCATGGTCTTGCCCGCGGGCTCGGCCTTGTGCCACACCTTGGCAGGGACGTGGCGATAAAGGGGGTGGGTGATGCGCGGCGAAGTGCTCCACTATGACGAGGATCAGGGCTTCGGCTTCATCACCGGAACCGACGGCAACCGCTACACATTCACCCGCGAGAACCTCCGCCGGCAAACCGCGATGCCCAAGGGAACGGCGGTCGAGTTCCAGGCCGGCGGCGGCCAGGCGCGTGACGTTTTCTCGATCGCCACCGCAAGCCCGGCCGCCGACGCCGGCCCGAGCGCTGCCCCGGTTCAAGCCAGCCCCGCACCTACGGCAGGCGCAGCACAGGCGCAGCAATTCGGCCGATCGTCCGAGTCAGCCGAACCCACCGATCTCTGGGGCTATTTCTGGCGTAGCGTGACCCAGAACTACTTCAATTTTGCCGGCCGCGCCCGCCGCAAGGAATATTGGAGCTATTGCCTGTTCTGGACGGTTTGCCTGCTGATCATCTTCGGCATCGGCATCTTCACCGACATCGAAATGGGTAATTTCGACAACAGCTTCTCAGCAGCGGTGACGGTTGGCCTGTGCGGCACCTTCCTGCTAGCCACCTTCCTGCCTAGCCTCGGCATGATCGTGCGCCGCCTGCACGACATCGGCCTGACCGGCTGGCTCTGCCTTGTAATCCTGATCCCAACCATCGGCAGTTTGATCATACTGGTCTTTGCGTTCATCCCGACGCAGGCCCGCGAAAACCAGTGGGGACCGGTGCCGGCGGGCGTCCGAATTTAGCCTCGCGTGCATATTGCAATCAAGAACAACCTTGAGTAGTATTTGCGCATCGCATTGTAAGGGGGAAGCATGCGCGGCGCGGTCTATCACTACGACCAGGATCAGGATTTCGGTTACATCAATGGGGTCGACGGCAAGCGCTATATCTTTACGCGTAACGACCTAAGCCCTGACATCGCCCTCGTGAGGGGAACCCTCGTCGAATTCCAGCCGGATGACGGCGCGGCCCACAATATCGCCGCAGCCTCAACCGCGCCGTCGTCAAGCAGCGGTGAACCACCACGGCCTGGCCAGCTTGCCGAAAAGCGGCCTGCCGGTTCTACAGGACTGTGGGCCTATTTCGGGMGAACGGTGAGCGTGAATTATTTCAATTTCAACGGACGCGCCCGCCGCAAGGAATTCTGGGCCTTTTGGCTATGTTGCATTCTCATGCTGGCAACGCTTTTCGGCTTCGGGCTCCTCGTCAATCTGGCGGTCAATGGCTTCGGCGCCAATGCGGGCAGGACGTCGATAGGATTCCTGCCCTTCCTTATCTTCGCGTTGGCAATCAACCTGCCATGGATCGCGCTTACCGTGCGGCGTGTGCACGACATCGGCCTGAGCGGCTGGCTTGTCTTGCTCTGCTTCATCCCGGCCGTCGGCGGTGTAGCCTTGCTGGTCTTCGGGCTTGTGCCGTCCCAGGTGGGCGAAAATCCTTGGGGGCCAGTGCCGGCAGGGGTCAAGATTTAAGGGACGGCGATCAAGCTTCAGCGCTTCCTCTCAACGTCGCACCGCCCCTCACCTGCCTGCCGGCATCCTCTCCCCGTGAACGGGGCGAGGGGCGCTCTCATCACCGGTTTCACCAATCACAAACGTTGCAGAACTGTGCCGACGGTGTGGCTGCCTCTCCCCGTTTACGGGGAGAAATGCCCGGTAAGCAATGAGGGGCGGCGCCAACGTTGAGGATTGGCCACCCAGAACGCGCGAAATCAGCCCAGGAACTTGGCGATGATCGCGTCGCCCATCGCAACCGTGCCGACCTCGGTCATGCCGGCGGACAAAATATCCTTGGTGCGCAGGCCCTGATCGAGCACGGCGGCGATCGCGCCTTCCAGTCTGTCGGCTTCATCGACCATGCCGAAGGAATAGCGCAGGCACATGGCGAAGGAAGCGATCATGGCGATCGGGTTGGCGATGCCCTTGCCGGCAATGTCGGGCGCCGAACCATGGACCGGCTCGTACAGCGCCTTGCGCTTCTTGGTCTTGACGTCGGGCGCGCCGAGCGAGGCCGACGGCAGCATGCCGATCGAGCCGGTCAGCATGGCGGCGATGTCGGACAGCATGTCGCCGAACAGATTGTCAGTGACAATGACGTCGAACTGCTTTGGCCAGCGCACCAGCTGCATGCCGCCGGCATCGGCCAGCATGTGGTCGAGCTTGACGTCGGAGTAGCGCGCCTTGTGGGTCTGGGTGACGACCTCGTTCCACAGCACGCCGGACTTCATGACGTTGCGCTTTTCCATCGAGGTGACATGGTTCTTGCGGGTCCGCGCCAGTTCGAACGCGACACCGGAAATGCGCTCGATCTCGAACGTGTCGTAGACCTGCGTGTCGATGCCGCGCTTCTGGCCGTTGCCGAGATCGATGATCTGCTTGGGCTCGCCGAAATAGACGCCGCCGGTCAGCTCGCGCACGATGAGGATGTCGAGGCCTTCGACCACTTCCTGCTTGAGCGAGGAGGACGCGGCCAGCGCCGGATAGCAGATGGCCGGGCGCAGATTGGCGAACAGCTCCATGTCCTTGCGCAGCCGCAGCAGGCCCGCTTCGGGGCGCACCTCGTAAGGCACGGCATCCCATTTCGGACCGCCGACCGCGCCGAACAGCACCGCGTCGGCCGCCATTGCCTTTGCCATGTCGGCATCGGAAATCGCAGCGCCATGCGCATCGTAGGCGCAGCCACCGACCAGGCCCGCATCGGTGRCRAARCCGCTGCCGAGCTTKTCGTTCATGGCYGMKATCAGTTTCTTGACCTCGGCCATGGCCTCAGGGCCGATGCCGTCGCCGGGGAGCAGGAAAAGATGCTTCGTTGCCATGGAGAAACCGTCCCAGAAAGAATTTGAACCGGCGCTTTGCTAAACGCCAAGCGGCGCATGCGCAAGGGGACGAGGAATGCTGCCGCGCGGAACAGGTGCAGTTGTGCCGCACGCTGCTGCATGCGACCTCTCAGAACTTGGGTTCCTCGCCCCCGCCAGAGGCGGGGGAGAGGTGGCCGCGAAGCGGACGGAGAGGGGGTTGCGGCGCTGGCAAGTTCGCTCTGATATTCAACGCCGCGCAGCCCCCTCTCCGTCTCGGCTTCGCCGAGCCACCTCTCCCCCACTTCCGTGGGGGCGAGGAACCCAGGCTGGGGTAGCGTCCTGCGAAAAACCCTTCACCGATGCGAGAGAATGTTGACCAGCCGACCGAAGGGATCGCGCGCATAGAAGCGCCGCACGCCCCAGGGCTCGTCGGCCGGCCCGTATTCGATGGCGAAGCCGGCGGCCTTCATGCCTTCGAGCGCAGCCTCGACATCGTCGACCTCGATCGACAAATCGGGCACCGGCGTGCCGGAGCCGCCTTGCGCCATGAAGGAAACCTGCACCTGCATCTGTTCCCCGGAACCGTAGGTGACGATCCAGCCCTGATCCATCAGCACGTCGAGACCAAGCACGTCGTGGTAGAAGCGGTTGGCGGCTGCCGCGTCCTTTGTTTCGATATTGGCTACGATGCGCCGAACCGTCATGGCTTTGGCCTCCTCATGCCGTCCGCCGCAGCGCCGTCACTTCGATCTCGATCTTCATTTCCGGCTTGTTGAGCTGGCAGACGATCATCGTCGCCGCCGGCCTGATGTCGCCGAAGGTCTCGCCGAGGATCGGGAAGACCACGTCCACGAAGGCCTGGTCGGTGATATAATAGTGCGCCCGCACCACATCGGCCATATCGAAGCCGCCGTCGGCCAGCGCCTTGCCGATCGTCGCCAGGCAATTGCGCGTCTGCGCCTCGACCGTCTCCGGCATCGTCATGGTGGCATAGTCATAGCCGGTCGTGCCGGAGACGAAGCACCAGTCGCCCTGCACCACGGCTCGCGAATAACCGGCGGTCTTTTCGAACGGCGAGCCGGTGGAGATGAGTTTGCGCATGGGGGACCTCGCATGGGTTTGTCGGCCTGCATTTAGCAGGCGGAGCGGCGCGGGTCGTGGGCCAACCAGAGCGGACTGTTGTCACGACGTGGCGGGTGTGGATCGCGGAGATTGGCTGAGGCATCCCTCCCGTCGTCATCAACTCTGAGAAATGGCGGCGTCCCTTAGTCTTGCATTTAGGGTAACGATGATCTTTCGCATGACGGCAGCGATTGCCACCATTGGCTTTTTTCCGTTTGTGACGAGGCGTTTGTAGAAGGGTGCGAATTCGCCCCTTCCAGCTGCGGCGCGCAGGGCTGGCATGAAC
>NZ_JBFUGJ010000371.1:0-5604 GCF_056402975.1 Mesorhizobium sp. P3_A9
CCGTTGGTGAGGGAACCAGAGACCCGAGTCGAGATGGATTTGCCAGCGCCATACGGATGACCACAGGTCACTCTTTTTTGCGTCTATCGTGAAGCCGTCCCGGTGGGCCATCCGAGCGTCAAAGCACTGGGCTGAAAAAAATCTTTGCATCACCCCAAGGATTAGCCATTAGCCTTCGTCCAACTGACAAATGATGGCGATGATGCTGGATGAGACCGAAGCCTCCGACGCCGAACTGATCGGGCGGGCGAAGGGCGGAGACAGGGGGGCCTTCGGCACATTGCTGGAGCGTCACTACGACTTCGTCTATCGCGCCGCCTATCGCTGGTGCGGCAAGAAGGCCGATGCCGAAGACATCGCCCAGGAAGT
Source organism: Mesorhizobium sp. P3_A9 (assembly GCF_056402975.1). NCBI lineage: Bacteria > Pseudomonadati > Pseudomonadota > Alphaproteobacteria > Hyphomicrobiales > Phyllobacteriaceae > Mesorhizobium > Mesorhizobium sp. P3_A9. Next base: position 370 of record NZ_JBFUGJ010000371.1, read on the forward strand.
CTGCGTCCGGCTCGGCAAGGCGATCCGCGACTATCGCGGTGGCGGCGCCTTCACGACATGGCTCTATTCCGTGACGATGAACGCGGCGCGCGACATGATGCGCAAGACCGCGCGCGAGACGGTGAAGACCGAGGCCTATGGCGTTCATGCGCTGATTTCCGGCGAGGCGCCGGCCGAGAGCGAGGATCCGGCCGAGGCACTGTGGGCGGCGGTGCGGCAGCTGCCGGACAAGCAGCGCGATGCCGTGCTGCTTGTCTATGGCGAGGGTTTGAGCCACGCGGCCGCCGCCGAGGCGATGGCGATCTCGGAGACGACGGTTTCCTGGCACATCCATGAAGCGAAGAAACGGCTGAAGACGCTGATGCGCTCGGCCGGGGAAGTGTGACCATGGTCGACGACAACGAACTCAACAGRCTGCGCGATATCGCGGCACCGGCGCCGGGCGAGAGCGCGAAGGCGCGCGCCTTCGAAGCTGCCCTGCGCGCCTATGATCAGGAAAATATTTCTGCCGTCACCCAAGGATCGGTCGGCGGCCTTCGTCTCACAGAGCGAGCACAAAAGCTCTGGAGCGAGATCATGCAAAAGAAACTCATTGCCACGCCGGCCATTGCCGGGCTCGTCGCCCTGCCGATCGCCGGATACGCCACCTTCCATCTGCTGAGGGAACAGCCGCCCAAATTCGGCGGCGACGAAAAGATCACCGAGACGCTGGCCGATAAGCCGGCGACCTTGAAGCCGACAATCGCCGAACCGAAGCCAGCCCCCACGGCGCTGGAAAAGGACAAGAAGGCCGACGCGGATGTGGAAAGCCGCGATGCGAGCGATGCGCTTGTGGCGCCGGCCTCGCCACCGAAATCCGAATCGGCCGAGGCCGGTGGCACCGCTCAGCAAACTGCGGTGGGGCGCGGGGTGGTGGCCGAGCCGGCACCGCCGGCGCCGACAGGTGAGTTCGCGCTGGATGGAACTGTAAACGCGCCCAGCACCTCGCGGGTTGACCGTATGGCAGCCGCCGAGTCCAAGCTGATGGCGCCGCAGCAACCGGCCACGGCGCCGGCCGACCAGATCGCGCCGCAGGAGGAAAACCGCGACCGCGTCCAGGATTTCAAGACCAATCCGGTGCACGCMGCACTCGAAGATCCGGTCTCGACCTTCTCGATCGAYGTCGACACSGYWTCCTATTCCTTCGTGCGCAGYTCGCTGAAGCARGGCTWCSTGCCGCAGGCCGACACGGTGCGCGTCGAGGAGATGATCAATTACTTTCCGTATGACTGGAAGGGGCCGGACTCGGCGTCGACGCCGTTCAACTCGACCGTCAGCGTCATGCCGACGCCGTGGAACGCGCACACCAAGCTGATGCATGTCGCCATCAAGGGCTTCGACATCAAGCCGACCGAGCAGCCGAAAGCCAATCTGGTCTTCCTGATCGACGTCTCGGGCTCGATGGACGAGCCGGACAAGCTGCCGCTGCTCAAATCGGCATTCCGGCTGCTGGTCAGCAAGCTGAAGGCCGACGACACGATCTCGATCGTCACCTATGCCGGTGACGCCGGCACCGTGCTGATGCCGACAAAGGTTGCCGAGAAGGACAAGATCCTCAACGCCATCGACAATCTGACGCCGGGTGGCTCGACCGCCGGCGAGGCCGGCATCAAGGAGGCCTACAAGCTTGCCCAGCAATCCTTCATCAAGGACGGCATCAACCGGGTGATGCTGGCCACCGACGGCGACTTCAATGTCGGACAGACCGACGACGACGACCTGAAGCGGCTGATCGAAAGCGAGCGCAAGACGGGGGTCTTCCTGTCGGTGTTCGGCTTCGGCCGCGGCAATCTGAATGACCAGATGATGCAGACCATTGCCCAGAACGGCAACGGCACGGCAGCCTATATCGACACGCTGGCCGAGGCTGAAAAGGTGCTGGTCGAGGATGCCTCCTCGACGCTGTTCCCGATCGCCAAGGACGTGAAGATCCAGGTCGAGTTCAACCCGAACAAGGTCTCCGAATATCGCCTGATCGGCTACGAGACCCGGGCGCTCAACCGCGAGGACTTCAACAATGACCGCGTCGATGCCGGCGATATCGGCTCGGGCCATTCAGTCACCGCGATCTACGAGGTCACGCCGAAGGGCAGCGGCGGCGAGCAGATCGACCCGCTGCGCTATGGCCAGGCTACGGTCCACAATGGCGGCGTCGCCAATGCGGACGAATATGCCTTCGTCAAGATCCGCTACAAGCTGCCGAATGAAGACATCTCGAAGCTGATCACCACGCCGGTGACATCGGCCAACGAGGTGGCATCCTTCGACCAGGCCAGCACCGACCAGCGCTTCTCCGTCGCCGTTGCCGCCTTTGGCCAAAAACTGCGCGACGAGGATGCGACCGCGAAGTTCGGTTACGACAAGATCATGGAGATTGCCACTGCCGCCCGAGGAGCCGACCCGTTTGGGTACAGGTCMGAGTTCCTTTCGCTTGTGCGCCTTGCCTCGGCGCTGGGCGGTAACCGGTAGTGGCGATGACGGCCGGTTTCTTTCAGATGGGATCGTTCTGATACGGGAAACCGGCCTACGGGCGGGTGAGGCAGGCCGGCGAGGGGTCATTCCCTTGCCGGCCTTTTTTTTCGGATCCGTTGATATTCAGGTGAGGCCGGTCTGCAAACGGCAGCTTCCTCCGCTTCCGGTGCTCACGTACGAAAAGTACGCTCCGCTCCGGTTCTCGGAACCTGCCGTTTTCGCCTCGGCCTGACCTGAATCTCAACGGATCCTCGGGCGGCGATACCGGCACGATCGTTAAATTGCGCGGCATTTCCGGTACCGGATCGCAATGTCCTCTTGTTACACCGATCATGTTTACAGGGCTTGAGGGAGCCGGAATTGCAGATCAGGACTATACCCAACTCGATACCGCCGGCACGAGACGCTTCCGCGGTTTCTTCGGCCCCATCATCCGAATCCAGGCGCATCAGCGACGATGTCGCGCAGGCGCGTCATACCGCCATGTCGGCGCTGACCAACGACCGCTTCCGCGCCATGCTGGAACAGATCAGCGATCCCGCTTCATCCGGCACGCTGATGACGATGCGCGGCGACAACGTCGTCGATTTCAAGTCGGCGCAGTCGAGCTACGCCGACAACAGCGAATAATCGAGAATATCGAGTCAGGCCCGGCTGCGGCGCCGTTCGCGGCGGGCTTCGCTGGTCTCGGCGGTGTTTTCCGTCGCCACCTTGTTGCGCATCGGGCCGATGCGCTCGACGATCGCCGCAACCGTCGGACGATCCGCCTTGGTATGGGCGTCGAGCGCCTTGCGCATCGCAGCAAGGTGCTGGAACGAGGTGCCGCAGCAGCCGCCGACGATTTTCGCGCCGGCATCGACAGCGAGACGGACATAGTCGGCCATGAGTTCCGGCGTGCCGGAGTAATGAATCTCGGTGCCGCGAAATTCGGGAATGCCGCAATTGCCCTTGACGATAACGGTCGCCTGCGGCTTCGCCTCGGTCACGTCGAGCAGCGAGGCCAGGATGTCGGAGGCGCCGACACCGCAATTGGCGCCAACGCCGAGCGGTGCTTCAGACAGGCCGTCGACGACGCCGTGGATGTCCTTCGGCAACAGGCCCATCATGGTGCGGCCGGCGGTGTCGAAGGAGCCGGTATAGGTGTAGGGCAGGCCGACGCGGATGGCGGCTTCTGCGGCGGCGCGGATTTCGTCGGGCGCCGACATGGTCTCGATCCAGGCGACTTCGGCGCCGCCTTCCTTGAGACCCTCGATCTGTTCGGCAAAAGCGTCGACCGCCTCGTCATAGGTCATGGCGCCAAGCGGCACCAGCAATTCGCCGGTCGGGCCGACGGAGCCGGCGACGATCACCTTGCGGCCGGCCTTGTCGGCGACGGCGCGGGCGATCTCGGCGGCGCGTTTGTTCAGCGCATGCACGCGGTCCTGCGCGTGGTGSAGCTTGAGCCGGTGGCGGGTGCCGCCGAAGGAGTTGGTCAGGATGATGTCGGCGCCGGCATCGACGAAGTTCTGGTGCAGGCTGGTGATGGTGTCGGGCGCSGTCTCGTTCAGCAATTCSGGYGCYTCGCCGGCCTCSAGGCCCATGGCGAACAGATTGGTGCCGGTGGCGCCATCGGCCAGCAGCACACCCTTTTCAGCCAGCAGGGCATCGATCGGATTGGTCGTCGTCATCGGATTGGCTTTCGTGTTTCGAATTCGAATAAGGATATAAAGAAGTCTTTATGTCCAGTCAATGATTTGCCACGACCTTCCTGCTGGATTGAAGCGCTTGCTCACGATCCGGACGTGATCTCGACGGCGATCTCGGTGCAGACCCCGCCATTGGTCGGGTAATAGTCGACCGAGCAGGCGGTGACCACCAGAAGCAGGTCCTGTTCGGCAAGCAACGTCACATTGCCGCCGGGCGGATTGATCGATGCCTCGACCACCAGCCTGCCGTCCGGCTGCGGCAGGGAGTTCTGGAAGAGATCGACGGGGTCGGGGGCGAAGGGCAGCGATATGCCCTCGGCAGCCAGCGCCTGCATCAGATTGTCCCGGCAATTGGGGTGGTTGGGGAAGCCGGCACGCTCGTAGAGGGCCGAGTCACAGGCGGGGTAGAGCATGTCATGCGGGCCGGGCGAGGCGTTCTCGACCAATGTCAGCATCGGCCTGGCGGCGGCGCTATAGAAATGGTCGCCGATGCCGGGGAATAGGCGCTCGGTGATGTCGCGGGTCTGCGACGTGCTCAGCCAGTCGAACTGATCTCCGGTCGCGAACGCCCAGAGATCGGCGACCTGCTGTCCCTTCGTGTCGATGATGCGGATGAGATCGCCGCGTTTGACATGGATCGAGCGGCCCGATTGGGGAGGGACGACGATGCGACGTGGGTCTGACATGGGCTGTCCTCTGGGCATGCCATCGACTTGGGCAACTGACTTGGGCGAGTGGCTTGGCCCTCGATCATGTCGGGGCCAATGACCACGATTGCGGTCGATCAGACAGAGCCTGACGGGAACGACATGCCGGCCAGATTGCGCGCGTAGGCGGCGGCCTCGTGTGGGTTGATGTCGGCGGCGCGGATCAGATTGTCGAAATGCYGGGTCAGCGCCTGGATCGGTTGGGTSGCGTTCAGCACCACATACATRTCGCCGACATAGATGGCGGCGCGGTAGGGGCCGAAGATGGTCAGCGGGATCGAATAGCGCATACGGCCGTCGTAGAGAAACAGGCGGAAGGTCGGGTACAGGTC
>NZ_JBFUGJ010000372.1:0-5555 GCF_056402975.1 Mesorhizobium sp. P3_A9
TATTGATGCCCGCCGACCTGCCGCGATTGCGGTCCGGACGGATGCGCATTCCACTCTGCTCGATCATCGCATTGGCCATTTCGGCGCGTCCTGCTCCGAAAGCTGCAATGTCGGCACGCACGATCGGTTCCATCTTGGCCCGCTCCCAGGGACTGTCCATGTTGTTTCGAATCGCTCTGTTCATGAAATTATTCCTATTTTGTCGATGAGAACAAAGCAAGAACTTTTTATGCTGCGCCGCAAAAACTGGCGCTGTGCTCGGCTTTCCGCTATTCGGCTAAACATGCTCAGTGTTCTCATCGAAACACGCAATGACGAAGAGGCTCTCGCCCGTACGCTCGCCTCGCTGATTGGCGGCGCGGTCGAGGGCGTGGTGCGCGACGTGATCGTCTGTGACACCGGCTCCACCGACCAGACGCATCATGTCGCCGAGCATGCCGGCTGCCACTATGTGGCAAGCGGCGGCATCGCCGCCGGCATCCGGCTGGCCAAGGGTGACTGGCTGTTGCTGCTGGAGCCGGGGGCGCGTCTGGTGGAGGGCTGGATCGAAGCGGTCGTCGTCCACACCGGCAGGCAAACCATGGCGGCGCGATTCTCGAGGGTGCGCGGCAGCCGCACGCCGTTCCTGGCTCGGGTCTTTTCAGGAAATCGTGCGCTCGCCGACGGGCTGGTGATCAGCAAGCGGCAGGCCGCGTCCTTGTCCAAGAGCGCCGGCAGCGCCGAAGCGCTGGCGCGCGGCCTGGCGACAAAGAGGCTCGACGCTGAGATCTGGGTGGCGCCGCCGAAGCAGCAGCACCGCGCCCCGAAGTGAGTTTTTGCGGGTGCTCTGTTCATTGTGCATTGCACAAAATCTGACGTGGGGTTAGCCTTCCCTGGAAGCGGGTGAATTGGGTTTGGGTCATGCGAGTGGTGAACACCGATGCGGCATCGGGTGTCACGCTCATGGACGAGGACCCGATGAACCTTTCAACCCCTGACAAATCCGGTGCTGCCAGTCTCGAGGCCATTGCGCGCAATGGCAGCCTGCTGCGGCGCATTGCCGTGCGCATTCCGACCTATCTCACGGACCTTCGCGAAAACCCTGCCTGGCTGCCGATGTTCATGCTGGCGCGCACCATGCCTGGGCGCCGCATGCACTGGCTGGGTGCAAAACGCGCCCGTCCTGCCGAAACTATTGGGGATACGATGTTTTCCGGTGTCGAGCGGGCGGCGGTGGTCGACGCGCTGCGTTCCGACGGCCTGTTTTCAGGCCTGGTACTGCCACCGGAGATCCATGAGGAGATTGCTGATTTCGCGGGGCGTACGCCTTGCTTCGGCAATTTCGACCGCCGTCTGGAATTCATGCCGGGCGAACATGCGCAGGCCGAGAAACGTCTGGGCCGCTCGTTGCTCAGCGGGCACTATTTCGAGCGCATCCTCGACTGTCCGGCGGCATTCGCCATACAGCGCGATCCGCTGCTTCTCGACGTTGCCGCGCACTACCTTGGTGGCCAGGCGAAACTGATCACGACGCGCGTCTGGTGGAGCTTTCCGACCGGCGAGGCCTCGGACGCCGACAAGAACCTTGCCTCGCTCGGCAAATAYCATTTCGAYCTCGACGACTGGCGSATGCTGAAATTCTTCTTCTAYCTSAAGCCYGTCGAYGCCGACACMGGTCCGCATGTCTATGTCAGRGGCAGCCATAACAAGCGCGCCATAAAGCATCAGCTCACCCTGTTGGTTGGCCATCCCGCCCAGGAGGTGCTGGACGTCTATGGCGAGCAGAGCCCGGTGACCTTGACCGGAGAGGCTGGCCTCGGCTTCGTCGAGGACCCGTTCGGTTTCCACATGGGCACCGTGCCGGCGCGCACGCCGCGGCTGATGATGGAAGTCGGCTTCGGTGTTTCGCGCCCCTCGCGCCGGCGCTTTCATGGCGAACCGGTCATCCGGTGATGGCTATTTGCCCCGCCGCAGATGCTCGTCCAGGCGCGGCATGATCTCGACGAAGTTGCAGGGCATGTGCCGATAGTCGAGCTGCGCCTTGAGGATGCCGTCCCAGGCGTCCTTGCAGGCGCCGGGCGAGCCCGGCAGCACGAAGACGAAGGTGGCGTTGACGACGCCGCCGGTCGCCCGGCTCTGGATCGTCGACGTGCCGATCTTGTCGTAGGAGATGCGGTGGAACACTTCCGAAAAGCCGTCCATGCGCTTTTCGAAGATCGGCTCCAGCGCCTCCGGCGTCACGTCACGCCCGGTGAAGCCGGTGCCGCCTGTGGTGATGACGACATCGATATCCTTGTCCCGCGACCACGCCAGGACCGTGTCGCGGATYTTGTCSCGGTCRTCRGTGACGATRTCGCGGGCGGCCAGGATRTGGCCGGCCTCGGTGATGCGGTCGGCCAGCGTCTGGCCGGATTTGTCRTCGGCAAGGCTGCGCGTRTCSGAAACKGTCAGCACCGCGATGCGCACGGGAATGAACGAACGGCTCTCGTCAATTCTGGCCATCAGCTCCCTCCGAGGCGATGCTGCGCGTCGCCGCGACGAACCAGTCGGGCTGGCGACTGCGAATCTCGGCTGCCGCGCGCTTGGCGACATTGCCGGTCTCGAACAGGCCGAAGCAGGTCGCGCCCGATCCGGACATGCGTGAAAATCCCGAGCCGGCCTTGTTGAGCCACGACAACGCCCGGCCTATGGCCGGCTGCATCGCAAGGGCTGCCGGTTCGAGATCATTGCGGGTGATCTCCAGCCAGTTGCGCAGGCTGTGAAAATCGATGCGGCGCGGCAGCGGCGGCAGGGGTTCGTTGTCGCGGCGGGAAAGTGCCGCAAAGACATCCGCCGTCGAGACCGGCGTGCCGGGGTTGACCAGCACCAGTCCCAGCGCCGAAAAGTCCGGCACCATCGACAACTCGTCACCAATGCCACGCGCCACCAGCGGCTTTGCCGCCATGCACATCGGCACGTCGGCGCCGAGCGAGAGGCCGATCCGCGCCAGCCCGGCATCGTCCATGTCCAGGCCCCAGGTCTGCGCCAGTCCGCGCAGCACGGCGGCAGCGTCGGTCGACCCGCCGCCGACGCCGGAGGCCACCGGCAGGTTCTTTTCGAGTTTTATGGACACGGGCGAGGTTCGCTCGAGGCCGGCCGCCCTTCGCAAGGCATCGCGCGCTTTCAGCACGAGATTGCTGGCGTCCAGGGGAACCGCCGGTGCATAACGGCCGGACACGGTAAACGCATCGCTGTCGGTGAGGGCGATCTCGACCCGGTCGCCAAAACGCGTGAACACCGCCAGGCTTTCGATCAGGTGATAGCCGTCGGGGCGCCGGCCGGTGACATGCAGCGCCAGATTGATCTTGGCATGCGCATGCCAGGTCCGCGCGCCGGCGTCGGTGTCCGCCGCAACTGATGTAAGCGAAATGATGCTCAGTCCTTGGCCAGCCGGTACTCGCCGGTCTTCGGATCCTTGACCAGCGTTCCCATCGCGCCATTGGCCGCCTGCTTTTCGGTGCGCCGCACCTTGGCCGTCACGCGCTCGGCTTCACGCACGAAAGTGCGGTAGCCGAAATAGGCGGCGACGCCAACGACGGCGAAGAAAATGATCTGCGGCATGTCACAACTCCTGCCACGCTGGGCCGGCGAAGGCGGCCGGTCGGGTCGGTTAATGCACGCCGCCCAAAACTGTGTCCGGTTTAGGGAAAACGGCATGCATAGCATTTCAAGCCTTCATGCTAGACGGTTTTGTCCGGTTTTCAAAGCCCGAAGCGAGCCCACAGCGCGCGCTCTTCCGCCGCATCGATGACGCCGCTGGCGGCAGCCGCCGCGATATCGGGCGCCGAAAAGCCCTTGCTCGAGCCGAACAGGCCGAAGCGGCTGAGGAAACCACGCGGCGCCGAGACCAGTCTGAGCTGGGTCTTCGCCCCGAACCGGGTCTTCAACACCGTGCGCATGTCACCAAGCGCATCGACCAGGCCGAGTTCCAGACCTCTCTTGCCCGTCCAGAACAAGCCGGTGAACAGGTCCGGATCGTCCTTCAGCTTGGTGCCGCGCCGCTCCTTGACGAGATCGATGAAGGTCTCGTGCACCTCGAGCTGCAGCGCCTTCAGCCGCTCGATGTCCTCCTTCTTCTCGGGTTTGAACGGATCGAGCACAGCCTTGTTCTGGCCGGCGGTGTGGACACGGCGCTCGACCCCGATCTTCTTCATCAGCTCCGGGAAACCGAACGAGGCCGAGACAACGCCAATGGAACCGACGATGGACGACGGATCAGCGAAAATCTCGTCGCCGGCGACCGCGATCATGTAGCCGCCGGAGGCTGCGACGTCCTCGACGAAGACCAGCACCTTCTTGTTCTTTTCGCTCGCCAGGTCGCGGATACGCTTGAAGATCAGCCGCGACTGCACCGGCGAGCCGCCGGGCGAATTGATCGAAACGGCGACCGCCGGCGCGTCGAACGAAAACGCCTTCTCGATGAGGCCGGCGGTGGAGGCCAGCGACAGATTCTGCCGGAACTGGCCGCCCGACATGATCGTGCCGTGCAGCCGGATGACCGGAATGACGACGACGGTGGAGCGCCAGGATTTCGGCAGCAGTCGGTTGAAAAGGCGTTTCACGAGGGCACGGTCTCCGGTCGATGGGTTGCAGGCATGTAGGGATTTCCCGGTCAACGGCAATGCGGCGGTCAGGAATAGCTCAATCTCCAAACAGCGAGGCGAGACCATTGGTGATCATTTCGCTGCGTTCGTCAGGGCCATTGCCCGACTGGGCGTGAAGCATCAAAGGCGGGCGGATGGCGAGTTTTCCACGCGCCCCGAGTGCCGCCCGCACGATGATGCGGATTGCTGCAGCGTCGGGGCGAGGGTGGACGGCGAGCATCTCGGCATCGCCGAAACGGCCTGATATCGCGTCGAGAATGGCGGCGAGCTGTTCGGGCCGCGCGATGACGGCCAACCCGCCGCGCGGCCTGACCACCGCCGCCGCACTGCGGATCCAGCTTTCGAACAGCCCGTCCTCCATGACATGGGCTTCCTTTCTCAGGCGCTCCGGCGTGGCGCGGTCCCGGGCGGCGTTGAAAGGCGGATTCATGATGACGTAGTCGAAGTCATTGTCGGCTAGACCAGCTGCCGCTCGGGCCTGGCCTGAAACCGCGACGTCGGCGACGAGCACCGAGGCGCGATCGCTGAGATGGGCATTGCCGGGATGGGCAAGGGTAGCCGATGCGAAGGCCGCCATTTCCGGCGCACGTTCGACAAGCACGGCCTGGGCAGCCGGACAACGTGACAGCACCGCCAGGCCGGCAGCGCCGGCGCCGGCGCCGAAATCGGCGAGGCGTCCGCCAAAGCCGGACGGCACGGCCGCCGCCAGCATCATCGCATCCATGCCGGCGCGGTGGCCGCCATGCTTGGGCTGCACAAGCCAGAACCGGCCGCGATGAAAGGCATCGACCGTATGGGCCGGCGTGTCCGGGGCGAGGGCGGCTGGTGCGGCCGACATTATTTTGTGCGGATTTCGTTGGCGATGCCGGCATCCCTGAGGATACGCCGCGCGGCATCGGCCTGATCGGCGTCGACCATGACGCGCTTCTGCAA
>NZ_JBFUGJ010000373.1:0-5553 GCF_056402975.1 Mesorhizobium sp. P3_A9
AAGGGCGGCCTTTTCGGTATCGCGGAAAAGCATTCGCTTAGCGCGAATAGAATTCGACGACCAGGTTCGGTTCCATCTGCACGGCGAASGGAACGTCSGCCAGGCCGGGAATGCGCGAGAAGGTTGCGACCATCTTGTTGTGATCGGCTTCGATGTAGTCCGGCACGTCGCGCTCGGCGAGGCCGACCGATTCCAGGACGATGACCAGCTGCTTCGACTTTTCGCGCACTTCGATGACGTCGCCCGGCTTGCAGCGGTACGAGCCGATGTTGACGCGCTTGCCGTTGACGTTGACGTGGCCGTGGTTGACGAACTGACGGGCAGCGAAAATGGTCGGCACGAACTTGGAGCGGTAGACGACCGCGTCGAGACGCGACTCGAGCAGGCCGATCAGGTTCTCCGAGGTGTCGCCCTTGCGGCGATCGGCCTCTTCATAGACCTTGCGGAACTGCTTTTCCGAAACGTCGCCATAGTGACCCTTCAGCTTCTGCTTGGCGCGCAGCTGCAGGCCGAAGTCGGAAAGCTTGCCCTTGCGGCGCTGGCCGTGCTGGCCGGGGCCGTATTCACGCTTGTTGACCGGGGACTTCGGGCGGCCCCAGATATTTTCGCCGAGACGGCGGTCGATCTTGTACTTCGCGGATTCGCGCTTGCTCATCGCATTCCCTTTTCAAAACAACACACCCGGCACCTCATGGTCCGGGTGAAGGAAACGCGCCCTCCTCTGGCCTCCGTTTTCGAGACCTGACAGGGTTTTCCCACGCAACGCGGCGGAAAACCCACGGGACACGTCAGTTCAAACAAAACCAGAAACCAAGGCAACCGGTCTTGCGCATMCAAAACAAACACCGGACATCGCTGCCCGGCGTTGGCGGCTGGTTAAACCGAGATTTAACCGGTGTCAAGCTTTCGCCTGGCTCGGCACGGCGCAACCATATACCGTCCTCGACGTTGTGCGATGCCGGATGTGGCGGGAGGKTTTGCGCCAACGGCACCAGGAAGGGACTGGAGCTAGAGGAGTCCAATTAGCATGAAGAAGTTCTTCCTTACCTTGGCGGGCGCTGCGGTGCTTGCAGGTTCGATGGCGGTGGCGCCGGAACCGGCCATGGCGCGCCATTGGCACGGCCACAAACAGGTCTGCCGCGTCATCGTCAAGAAGAAAGTGGTGTGGCGGCACGGTCATCGCAAGGTGATCGTGACAAAGGTAAGGCGCTGCCACCGCTGGTGAAACCGGCTCAGGCACGAAACAAGCTTTGATGTCTTGGAGTGCCAAGATCCAGGAGGGCCAGCGATCCGTCGCTGGCCCTTTCGCATTGAACGGCTGTGAAATCCGGGAACGCCCGTGGCCAGCCTGCTAAGGTTCGCGACTTCGTGATTGGGGATGATTGCCGCGATTCGCTAGAAATCGAATGCCAGGCAATGGAGAGCCCTATGAAGACAGCAACCTTGGTTTTGGTCGCGCTGCTTGCAGGCCCGACCCTACTCGCTTCGCCAACCTCGCTGTGGCCGGCGGAAAAAACAACTGCCATTGGGTCAAGATCACCAGACGAGTCTGGAGCAATGGCGGTCCCCACTGGGTCACGAAGAAAGTGAAGCGCTGCGATTACCACCATCATTGATGGTCAACTCATGATTTCTTGTTCGGCAGGCCTTTGCGCTTGGTCTCAGCGAATTCCTCAAGCTGCTTTTCGGTCATCGATTCGTACATCTCGCGAGACGCGCCTTTGAGTTCACCTTTCTTGGTCTCGCCGCGCTTGGCGGAAAGCGCCGCGCCGGCGGCCTTTTGCTGAGCTTGTGATTTGGCAGGCATGATTTTTCTCCTTTGCTGTCAGGTGAACGCCGAGCTTAGGCGGCAGTTCCAGCGTCAGCGGCCCAGGTCTTCGACCAGCTGCTGCCCAACCCATCAGGCTGCCGGCATTGGCGAGTTCGTCGACAGCCTTCCCGTGTCCGAAGCGCCGGTGTAGGACAGCTGAATGAAGTCTCTGACCGACCCCTCACAAGCGCTCTCCACCGGCCTGGCGAAAATCCGCACCGAATTCCACGTGCCGGATGGATTTCCGGCTGAGGTCATGGCCGCGGCGCAGGCGGCGGCTAGACGTGTGCCGAACCAGCATGCCGATCGAACAGCGATGCCCTTCGTCACGCTCGATCCGGCTGCCTCCACCGATCTCGACCAAGCGTTCTCGATCGAGGCGAGCAGCAGTGATCTTCTGCTGCACTATGCCATTGCCGACGTCGCCTGGTTCGTCGAGGACGGCGACGCGATCGATCTCGAAGCCTGGACGCGGGGCGAGACGCTTTACCTGCCGGACGGCAAGGCCGGGCTCTACCCGCCGGTACTTGCCGAGGGTGCAGCGAGCCTGTTGCCGGATGGACCGCGTCCAGCTGTCATCTTCACGGTCCGCATCGCGGAAGACGGTGCGACAAAACTGGACGGCGCGGAGCGGGCAATCATTCAAAGCCGCGCGAAGCTCGCCTATGACAGCGTGAAGTTCTCCGACGTTCCCGCCGGCTTCGCCGAAATGGCGCGGCGCATGGCAATGAATGAGCAGCGTCGTGGCGCGTCCCGCGTCGACCCGCCCGAACAGGAGGTGGAAAGGCTCGACGACGGCACATTCAAGCTTTCGTTCAGACCGATGCTGCAATCCGAACAAGACAACGCCGCRCTTTCGCTGGCTGCAAACATGGCGATCGCCGACGCCATGTTTGCGCACCATACCGGGTTATTCCGGGTGATGTCGGAGCCGGACGCTTCCAAGGTGCAAAGGCTGCGCAATGCGGCGCAGGCTCTCGGGCTATCCTGGCCGGCCTCGACCAGCTTGCACGACTATCAGCGGACCCTTGATCCGACCAACAAGCAGCAGGCGGCGCTGATGCTGGAAATCCGCCATGCAAGCTCCGGCGCGTCCTACCAACCCTATCAGGAGGGTGTTGTCCCGTGGCACGAGGCGATGGCTGCGACCTATGCCCATGCCACGGCGCCACTCAGGCGACTGGCCGACCGCTATGTCGTGCGCTGTGTGCTGGCAATCGCCAACGGCCAGCCCGTGCCGCAAGCCGTCACCGACGCGTTCGCCAGATTGCCGAAAGTGATGGGACGTTCGGATGCCCGCGCTTCGCAGATCAACCATGCGGCCATCGATCTTGCCGAGGCGGTGATGCTCAGGGGACGCGAGGGGGAGACGTTCAAGGCCGTTGTCACCGACGTCAACCATGGCGTGCGCATCCAGCTTGCCGACATGCCTGTCGTTGCCAACCTGAAGGCCTCCGGGCTCAAGCAGGGTGATGGTGTCACGCTGAAGCTGGTCTCGGCAGACCCGGATCAGCGCAGCATCGTCTTTGAACCTGTTTAAGCGGCAGACGTTTCCGCCGCCGTGTGGCTTACGACCAGTCCAAAGCCTTGCATCAGCCGGCTGACGGCAAAGTCGGCCTTGCCGGAGGTGAAGACGGCGATATCCGGCTCGCCTTGCGGCAGCGGCCCATCGACGGGCGGCAGCAGCGAAAGCGCGCGCCGGGCGATCGCCTCGGCCGGATCGATCCAGTCGACCGGCCAGGGCGCAGTCTTGCGCATACGGTTGACCAGAAACGGATAGTGCGTGCAGGCCAGCACGACGATATCGGTCCGCATCCCATCACGCTCCATGAAACAGGGAGCGATCTCGGCGCGCACGGCTTCCTCGTCGACAAAGCCCTCCCGCATATAGGCTTCGGCAAGTCCCGCCAGCCTGTCGCTGCCGACCAGGCGGACATGGCATTTCTGTGCCCACTTGCTGATCAGGTCACGCGTGTATTGCCGCTTCACCGTGCCTGGCGTCGCCAACACCGAGACCAGGCCTGACCGCGTCCGCTCGGCCGCCGGCTTGACTGCCGGCACGGTGCCGACAAAGGGATGGCCCGGAAAGGCGTCGCGCAGCGCGTCGATCACCAGCGTTGAGGCGGTATTGCAGGCGATGACGGACATGACCGGTTCAAACCGGTCGAGCAGCCTGGCGAACAGCTCCAGTATATGGGTCCGCAGCGCCGGTTCTTCCCAGGCGCCGAAGGGGAAAGCCGCATCGTCCGCGACATAGATGAAGCGCCGGTCCGGCATCAGCACGCGCGCCTCGCGCAACACCGTCAGCCCGCCGACGCCGGAATCGAACATCAGGATCGGGCGGTGGCTTGATCGATCGTTCATGAATATCGGACCACGGAAAGAGGCTGGCCAGTGATTTGGCCAATGCCGTTTCTATCCGCAACGATCATGGTCTTGAAGTGGCGAATGCTCGCAAGTTTTGCGCAGTTCTGGGCCTCACCCCCCACGCTTGCCGAAGCCGGCGGGGCGCGGCCTGCCGAAAGGCTGCGGCGCTGGCGCAACGCGTGCAGCGGCGACACGCGGCGTAGCCGGGACAGTGCTTGCTGCGGTTCGGTCGGCGCGGGCGGACGTTGGCAGCGGGCCGTCAAAGTCGAACATGGAGGTCAGTTCTTCGATGTTGCTGCCGGCGACAGGCTTTGCCCACAGGATGCTGCACCAAAGGCCGAATATGGAAAGGCCAAGCAGGTTCAGCCCGCCGGGCACGCTTTCCGGATCGCCGAATTTGATGACCAGCAGCGTGCCTGCTTGCAGAACGGCGTAGAAGCCGGAAAGCACGATATAGGCCCACACGATCCACCGGCGCCCGTTTGCATCGCGGCCGCGGCGCAAGGCAATGTTGCCGCGCAGCACAACAAAGATGAGCGAGAAGACCAGTACCGCACCGGCCATGCCTTGCCGTGACGGGCCTGGCGCCGAATAGACCAGCCCTTCGAAGCCGATCGTGCCCATGATGCAGATGATGATCGCTACCACCTCGGCCACCGACAGGCCGAGAGAGTAAAGGAAGAAGCGCATCCGACCTATACTGGACGCAAACATATGCCACCCCCATAGTTTCGATAAGGATGGATCAGAACCGAATAATATTTTGTTACTCCAGACGTTCGAAGCTTATTGACCTTAATCTTCCTTGTCTGCTGCCCGGCTTCGTGCAGCGGCTGGAAGCCTTCTTGGATCGTCTCCCGGCGAGCCATCGCCACGCGGCATCGCCGGGGAAAACCTGTCGAGTGAGGAAATAATGCCGCGCAGTACTTTGAGCTCCGGTTCGGCGAAGCCGGCGCGCGTCAGCACGGCGCGCAGATTGTCGACCATTTTCGGCTTCTTCGGCGCCGGCCGGAAATAGCCGCGCGCCTCCAGCGCGCCCTCCAGATAGGCGAACAGGCCGTGCAGCTCTTCCTTGCTGGCCGGCTTCATCTCCGGACCCGAAAAATTGGTCTTCGTCTCGTCCTCGAGACCCGACTTCATCCACTCATAGGACATCAGCAAGGCGGCCTGGGCGATGTTGAGTGAGGAGAAATCCGGGTCGACGGGAAAGGTGACGATCTCGTCGGCAAGGCCGACCTCGTCATTGTAGAGACCGAAGCGCTCGCGGCCGAACAGGATGCCGGTACGCTGCCCCATGGTGTGACGGGCGCGGAGCACCCTGCCCGCCTCGACTGGGCCACGCACGGATTTGAAGCCGTCGCGCTGCCTGGCGGTGG
>NZ_JBFUGJ010000374.1:0-5523 GCF_056402975.1 Mesorhizobium sp. P3_A9
CCCATCACGAAAGAGCAGCACGGCCCGTTCGCTGGAATATAGTTTTGGTTTCACGGTGGCGCGCCGCCCGACGAAGATAAGGGCAAAGCGGTCCTTGAAGTCGAGCACGCCTTAATCCGCTATGTCGTCAAGGCGGACTGGCAGTAGTTCAGGTAGGTTGCATTTTTCGGGAATGCTAAGTATTTGATTTGTCTGGTCGGAGTGGCAGGATTTGAACCTGCGACCCCCTCGTCCCGAACGAGGTGCGCTACCAGGCTGCGCTACACTCCGTGACCAGTCGGCGGGCTTATAGCCGCCACACTCCGTTCCTGCAAGCGGCAATGGCAGCACTTCCGTCGCATTTCTTCAGCTTTCGCCACGCGCGTGGCTGGCATCCCACCGCGCTCCCGATCGGACTAACACCGCTTGAGGCTTGTGTGCTAGCAACCGGGCCACCAACGGCCTTCTGAGCGAGACCCCGAATGACCGAACGGATCGTCAGTTTTGTCATGAGCGGCGGCGTCGGCTCGCGGCTCTGGCCGCTGTCGCGCGAGGACAATCCGAAGCAGTTTCACGACCTGTCCGGCGATGGCTCCATGCTGGCCAAGACCTTGCGCCGGCTGACGGCAAGGCCGGCCGGTGAAACGCCGATCTTCCTGATCGCCTCCGAGCGCCATGCCGATCGTGTCCATGCCGACCTGGCCGGCCTCGATCTCGCGGGCGGTGGTCCATTGTTCGAGCCCACGGGGCGCAACACCGCCGCCGCGATCGCACTCGCAACGCTGCGCACCCTGTCCGAATTCGGCGACAGCCTGGTCCTGGTCGTGCCGTCTGATCACGAAATATCAACCCCAGGGCAATTCTGGCAGAGCGTCGAGGCAGGCGCCGAGGCGGCGCACGCCGGCCGGCTCGTGGTGTTCGGCATCAAACCGACACAGCCCGAGACCGGCTATGGCTATATCGAGGTGGCGGGCGCGCAGGGCGGCATCTTCGACGTCACGCGTTTCGTCGAGAAGCCGGACCTGGCGACGGCGCAGGCCTATCTCAAGGCGGAAAGCTTTTACTGGAACACCGGCATCTTCCTGTTTCGCGCCGCTGCCATGCGTGATGCCTTCGCCGCCTTCGAGCCCGACATCTGGCAGGCCACCGAAGCTGCCTACAAGGCGGCGATATCGGACCTGTCCGGCCTCTACATGCCGCTGGAACTCTATGAGGCCATCCCCTCGATCTCGGTCGACTATGCCATCATGGAGCGGGCGCAAGGCATTGCCATGGTGCCGGCCGATTTCCGCTGGAACGATCTCGGCTCCTGGCAGTCGCTGCTCGACGTCGGCCCGGCCGACGACCGAGGCAATGTCGTCATCGGAGATGTCGTCGCCATCGATTGCGAGAACTCCTACATCCGCAGCGACGGCCGCCTGCTGTCGGCGATCGGCATGAAGGATGTCGCCATCGTTTCGACCGCTGATGCCACTTTCGTCGCTCCGGTCAGCCACAGCCAGCACGTCAAGAAGATCGTCGAGCAGCTCGAAAAGTCGGGCCGGCTGGAAACCAGGTTCACGCCCGCGCATGACCGCGTCATCGAAAGCGGCGCCTGGCGGCGGCGTGTGCACCATTGGCTGTTTCAGGAGACCTTGCCGCTGTGGTCGACATCGGGTGTCGACCAGCGCCATGGCGGTTTCCATGAAGCGCTCAGCTTCGACGCCACGCCGCTGATGAAGCCCAAGCGCATGCGTACCCAAGCCAGGCAGGTCTATGCCTTCGCCGTCGCCAGCGCGCGCGGCTGGGACGGTTCGGCCGACCGGCTGATCAGTCACGGCATCGAGTTCATGGTCAGAAATGGCCGCACCGACAAAGGCGGTTGGGTGCGCACCCTGCATGTCGACGGCTCCGTTGCCGACGCCACCGAGGATGCCTACGATCATTCCTGCGTGCTGCTCGCGCTGGCGCATGCGCATATGTCGGGCAATCCCGATGCCTTGCGGCTCGGCGAGGAAACCTTCGCCTTCCTCGATGCCCATCTCGAGGACCATCGCATGACCGGCTTCCTCGAAACATCGGACGGCGAGGGCGAGCGGCGCTCCAACCCGCACATGCATCTGCTCGAAGCGTTCCTGGCCTGGCACCAGGCAACCGGCGAGCGTGCCCATCTGCGCCGCGCGGCGCGCATCATCGATCTCTTCCGCAGCCATTTCTTCGACCGGGAAAGCTGGACGCTGGGCGAATATTTCGATGACGAGTGGAAGCCGTCAGCCGGCGAGAAGGGCGCGTGGACCGAGCCTGGCCATCACTTCGAATGGGCTTCGCTGCTGGTCGATTTCGCCGGCCGCAGCGGCCAGGCCGAGTTGAGCGGCTTTGCCAGGAAACTCTATGCCTCGGCCATCGCCAACGGCCTCAACCGCGCCACCGGCCTTGCCTATGGCGCCGTCTCGCGGCAGGGGCTTCCGCTCGACCTGATCTCGCGCAGCTGGCCACAGGCCGAAGCGGTCAAGGCGGCGATTGCGCTGGACGGCTCGGGCGGACCCGATCTCAAGCCGGAGATCGAGGAACGTGTCGGCCGGCTGTTCCGCTGGCACATCGACCCGGCCCCGCTCGGCCTGTGGATCGACCGCATCGACGAACGCGGCCGTTCGCTGGCATCGGATGTTCCGGCCAGTATCTTTTATCACCTGGTCTGCGCGTTGACGCAGTATCTGGATGGGACGGCGGAGAAGACAAGGTTGAGCGGCTGAAGCTGCCAATCTCCCCCCTTGCGGGGGAGATGCCTGGCAAGGCAGAGGGGGGTGCTGTCCCGCCGGCCTCTCACCTATTCACGATCACCACGCATGTTCAGGGTGAATGGATCAGAGCAAGGTCGGCGATCCTTCACACCCCCCTCTGTCCTGCCGGACATCTCCCCCGCAAGGGGGAGATCAGCTGTCACGTCGGCTTTCGCCTATCGCCAATTCAATATGGGCTCGCGACATCCCCGGTCTCGACATAGATCGACTTCAGCTGCGAATAGAGCGCCAGTGCCGCAAGCGAATTCTCGCGGCCGATGCCGGATTGCTTGAAGCCGCCGAACGGGATTTCCACTGGCGTCAGATTGTAGGCGTTGATCCAGCACGTGCCGGCTTGCAATTCGGCGATGACACGGTGGGCGCGCGACAGGTCGCGGGTGAATACGCCGGCGGCAAGGCCGAATTCGGTGTCGTTGGCGCGGTCGATCACCTCGTCTTCGCCGTCGAATTTCAGCACGCTCATGACCGGCCCGAAAATCTCCTCGCGCGCGATCCGCATATTATCGGTGACGCCGGTGAAGACCGTGGGCTCGACGAAGAAGCCGCCGTCAAAACCTTGCAGCGAAGGCACATTGCCGCCGCAGGCCAGCGTGGCGCCATCCTGCTTGCCGATCGCGATATAGCCGACAACCTTGTCGTGCTGCGCCTTTGAGACCAGCGGCCCCATCTGGGTTTCGGGATCGAGCGGATCGCCGATGCGGATCTTTTTCGTCCGCTCGATCAGACGGTCGACGAAGCGGTCGTGGATGCCGCTTTGGACGAAGACGCGCGTGCCGTTGGAGCAGATCTGGCCGGTCGAGTAGAAATTGCCGAGCATGGCGCCGCCGATGGCGTTTTCGATGTCGGCATCGTCGAAGACGATCAGCGGCGACTTGCCGCCGAGTTCCATCGTCGCGTGCTTCATCTTCGAGCCGGCCAGCGACAGCACCTTGCGGCCGGTCGGCACCGAGCCGGTCACCGAAACCTTGGCAACGACATCATGGCCGACAAGCCCGGCGCCGACATCGCCATAGCCCTGCACGACGTTGAACAGCCCGTCGGGCAGGCCGGCCTCGCTGTAGATCTCGGCCAGCGCCAGCGCCGACAGCGGCGTGTTTTCCGATGGTTTGAACACCATGGCGTTGCCCATGGCGAGCGCCGGTGCCGATTTCCAGCCGGCGATCTGGATCGGGTAGTTCCAGGCGCCGATGCCGACGCAGACGCCAAGCGCCTCGCGCCGCGTGTAGGCGAAAGGTCCGCCGAGGTCGACGGACTCGCCATTGTAAGCGGCGACCGCGCCGCCGAAATATTCAAGGCAGTCTGCCGCCGATGGTGCGTCCGCCACCAGCGTCTCCTGGATCGCCTTGCCGGTATCGAGCGTCTCGATGCGGGCGAGATCGGCGTTGCGGGCACGCAGAATGTCGGCGGCGCGGCGCAGGATGCGGCCGCGCTCGACCGGCTTCAGCCGCGCCCAGGCCGGCTGCGCGGCCCGCGCGGCCTCGATGGCGAGCTCCAGCACGTTCGGCGTCGCCGAATGCAGGGTGGCGATGACCTCGCCAGTTGCCGGATAGATCACCGGCAGCGGCGCGCCGCCTTCGTCCTCTATGTAGCGTCCGTTGACATAGTGCGATGCCGTGGGCTGGGCGCGCATGGGGGGGTCTCCAAGTGGTCCGGCGCCCAAATGGGCGGCTCAATCTATCGGGCAGCTCGATTTGTCGTGTCGATCATGCGCTATCTGTCCGAGGTCTGCCAGCGCGGATTGATCCATGGTTCCTGGTTGGACGGCGCCAGCGGCGTGCGGCCAAGGATGTGGTCGGACGCCTTCTCGCCGGTCATGATCGAAGGCGCGTTGAGATTGCCATTGGTGACGCGCGGGAAGATCGAGGAATCGGCGACCCGCAGGCCGTCGACGCCGATGACCCGGCATTCCGGATCGACGACGCTCATCATCTCATCGGCGCGGCCCATCTTGCAGGTGCCGCAGGGATGGTAGGCGCTCTCGGCATGGTCACGAATGAAGACATCGAGATCGTCGTCCGACTGCACATGGCTGCCCGGCGAGATTTCCTGCCCGCGATAGGCGTCGAACGCCGACTGGCCGAAGATTTCGCGGGTCAGCCGGATGCAGTGGCGGAACTCCACCCAGTCGTCCGGATGCGACATGTAGTTGAAGCGGATCACCGGCTGTGCTTTCGGGTCCGGCGAGCGCAGTGTCACCGATCCGCGCGATTTCGACCGCATCGGCCCGACATGCGCCTGGAAACCATGCGACTTGGCCGCCGCCTTGCCGTCATAGCGCACCGCCGCCGGGATGAAGTGGTACTGGATATCAGGATAGTCGACGCCGGCGCGCGAGCGCACGAAAGCGGCCGCCTCGAAATGGTTGGTGGCGCCAAGGCCCGACTTGAAGAACAGCCACTGCGCGCCAATCAATGCTTTCGAGAACGGATTCAGCACCGAATTCAGCGTGATCGGCTTGGTCGATTCCTGCTGGATATAAAGCTCCATATGGTCCTGCAAATTGCGGCCGACGCCGGGCCGGTCGGCGACGACGGCGATGCCGTTTTCGCGCAAATGCTCGGACGGTCCAATGCCGGACAGCATCAAGATTTTTGGCGAGTTGATCGACGAGGCGGCGATGATCACCTCACGTCGCGCCTTAACGATTTGAATCTGTTTGTGAGCTTCGATCTCGACGCCGATGGCGCGTTGATTCTCTATGATCACCCGGCGGGCGAAACCCTTGAGCAGGCTAACATTCCCGCGTTTGAGAGCCGGCTTCAGA
>NZ_JBFUGJ010000375.1:0-5497 GCF_056402975.1 Mesorhizobium sp. P3_A9
AACTCGGTCAACAGCGAGCTCAGCATCTGGTCGCCGGCGCCGCCGACCAGCACCGGCGTGGTGTAGTAGCCGAGCGACAGGATGAAGACGAGCAGGGCGCCGGCGCCGAGCCCGGGCAGCGATTGCGGCAGGTAGACGCCGAGGAAAGCCGACAGCGGCGTCGCGCCAAGCGAGCTGGCGGCTCGCATATGCAGCGCCGGTATCGTCCTCATCACGCTGTAGAGCGGCAGCACCAGGAACGGCAGCAGCACATGCACCATGACGACATAGACGCCGAAGCGGTCGAAGATGAGCTGGAGCGGCTGGTCGACGACGCCAAGCCGGACGAGCAGGCTGTTGATGATGCCGTTCTTCTGCAGCATGACGATCCAGGCGGCCGTCCGCACCAGCACGGAAACCAGGAATGGCAGCAGCACCGCCGCGAGCACCAGGCGCCTGGCGAGCGGCCGGCAATGCGCGGCGTAAAAAGCCAGGGGATAGCCGATGGCGACGCAAAGCAGCGTGACGACGAGGCTGATCCAGAAAGTGCGCGTGAGATAGGTGATGTAGACCGCGCGATCGGGTGGCACGCCAATGATGCTGCCATCCCATTCCCGTTCGAGATCGAGCACCTGCAGCAGATAGCGCGGCGTCAATGCGGCTGAGGCCGAGCGCATGGCGCGCCAGGTGGCGAGATCGTCCCAGCGCGGATCGACGGCCGCGAAGGCCGCCCGGTAAGGCGGGGTCAATGTCTCGGCCTTGCGCGCGGTCTGCATCACCAGGCTGCGAAAGCCCGGTATCTCCTGGTTGAGCCGCGTTGCGATTCCGGCGACGGTTTTCGCCGCATAGCCCCGAGCCAGGTCGTCGGCGAGCGCGGCATAGGCGGTCTCCGCGGGCAGGGCGTCGCCAGTCCAGCCGGCCAGTGCCGCGGTCGTTCGCGGCAGTGCCGTGCGCATCTCCGGGCTCCAAACCGAAAACAGCAGCATCGAGGCGATCGGCAGCACGAAGATCACCAGCAGGAAAACAAGCAGTGGAGTCACCAGTGCGAAGGCGCGCAGCTGGCGCCGCCGCTCGGCACGGCGCAGGCCGGCGCGAAGGTCGGCCATCGGCGCCGCGTTGGTGGTCGTCATTGTCTTGCGTCCAGCACACGGGCACTGCCCGCTGCCCAGCTCAGTGCAACGCGTGCGCCGGCTGAAAACCGCTCCGGCCCCGCGATCGTCGTCCATGCCATGAAGCCGGTGCGGCCATCGACCTCGATTTCGTAGCGCAGATGATCGCCATGGTAGATCGTCGAGCGCACGGTTGCCGGTATAGAGCCGGTTCCGCCTGTGTCGAATTGGCTGAGAATTGTCCGTTCCGGCCGCACCGCGACGTTGACATGCATGCCGGGCCTGGCAGCGATCGCATTGATGGCTTGCACGGTGACGCCGCAGTCGAGTTCGACCATGCACCCGTCCTTGTCTTCGCGTACCGTGCCGGGGAAATTGTTCATCTCGCCAATGAAGTTGGCGACGAAGGAGGAGTTCGGCATTTCGTAGATCTGCTCGGGCGTGCCGAACTGCCGGATCACACCTTTGTCGAGCACCGCGATCCTGTCCGACAGGGTCAGGGCCTCCGACTGGTCGTGCGTGACATAGAGAACCGTCACGCCGAGTGCGGCATGAAGATGTTTGATCTCGATCTGCATCTCTTCGCGCAATTGCTTGTCCAGCGCCCCGAGCGGCTCGTCCATCAGCACGATCTCCGGCTTGAAGACGAGCGCGCGGGCGAGCGCCACGCGTTGCTGCTGGCCGCCGGAAAGCTGCGCCGGCAGCCGTTCGCCGAAGCCGTCGAGGTGGATCATGCCCAGAGCCTCGTCGACCCGCCGTGCGATCTCTGCCTTGGCCATGCCGCGTTGCAGCAGCGGATAGCCGATGTTGCGGCGCACGTTCATATGCGGAAACAGCGCGTAGCTTTGGAACACGATCCCCATGTTGCGCCGATAAGCCGGGACGCGGTCGAGCGGCCGGCCGTCGAGCAGCAACTCACCGCCGGTCGGGCTCTCAAACCCGGCCAGCATCATCAGCAGCGTCGTTTTGCCCGAGCCGGAGGGCCCAAGCAGCGTCAGGAACTCGCCGCGACCGATGTCGAGGTTGAGGTTTTCGACGACGTTGGCCAGCCCATCATAGGTCTTGCTGATGTTGCGGAATTCGACGATCGGTGCAGGCGCGGCATCGTGGGCTTGGTGTGCCAAGGCATCCTGGGGCGGCCGCTGTCCGGCATCCAAATGGCCAGCAAGGGCCGAAGGCTGCTCGTTCATGATCCCCCTCTGGAACGAAGTCGCTGCGGATGTTGCCGGTCCAGGTTGAAATAGCAAGCTGTTGACCAGCTGGCGCCGTCAACTTGTCGGTGCGGAGCGGCGGTGCTTAGTTGCGCGAGGGTTCGGGCAGAGGGCGTGACGGTGATCAAGCGATTCGAATGGCTGGGGGAGCGTCAACCCCGATTGGCCAGCATGAAGGCCAACGCCGAGCTTTCGCCAAAACATCGGCTCGTGCTGGCATTGGCGCGGCTGGCGATCACGCTTCGGCATCCGCAGCTTGTCGCGCGCTTTACGAGGAAGCTGGGCTATCTGCCCAATCCCGCCGCGCCGCAGCGGTACAATGAGTGCATGCTCTGGCGCAGGCTGATCGACCACAACCCGTTGTTTGTTACGCTGTCGGACAAGCTTGCAGCGAAGGATTACATCAACAAGGTCTGCCCCGATCTGCCGGTGCCCAAAACCTTGTGGCGCGGCCATGATCCCGATGAAATTCCGTCCGCGCTGCTTGCGGGTGATGTGATCGTCAAGGCCAACCATGGCTGCGACATGAATATCGTCATCTCAAACGGCCAGCCGGATCGCACCACCATCATTGAAGCCGCGAGGGGGTGGCTCGGCAAACGCCAGGGACGCTACAACAGCGAATGGGGCTATTGGCCGATCGTGCCGGAAATACTGGTCGAGGAGTTGCTGCCGCTCGCCGGCGGCGAGATCGCCACCGAGATCAAGGTTCAGGTCTGTAGCGGTGTCGTCTGCCACGTCAGGGCCGAGGACAAGAAGATCCTGATGTCGCACCTGTTTGACCCCGACGGCAATCCGTTGCCGGGCCGCGATATCGATTATCCCAGAGAGGACCAGGCGCTCGCAGTGACGCCGCGCCTGCTCGAACTCATTCGCCAGGCAGCCACGATCGCCCCGCGCATTGCCGGCGATCTCGATTATGTCCGCGTCGATTTCCTGGTCACCAATGAGCGGCTGTTTGCCGGCGAGGTCACCGTCTACACGGCGGGTGGCTATTCCACCTGGAGCAATCCCGCCATCATGGCTGGCATCGAGCAGCACTGGCGGCTCGAGCACGCTGGTTTCCTGCGGCGGCGCCACACCGGCTTCACCAGGCTCTACGCCGAGGCGCTTCTGGCAAAATGCGGCGCTTCAGCGCCATTTCCCGTGGAAGAGGTACCTTTGCAAAGTTTGCCGGGCTGAACCCGCTCATCACCACTCGGCGAAGGAGCCGTCCTTGTGGCGCCAGATCGGGTTGCGCCAGCGGTGGCCTTCCTTGGCTCGCTCCTTGACGTACTCTTCGTCGATTTCGACACCCAGTCCCGGCCCATCGGGAATGGCGACATAGCCATCTTCGTAACGGAAGACATCCTTGTTGGCGGCGTAGTCGAGCAGGTCGTTGGCGGCGTTGTAGTGGATGCCGAGGCTCTGCTCCTGGATGAAGCAATTGTAGCTCACGGCGTCGAGCTGCAGGCAGGCGGCGAGTGCGATCGGTCCGAGCGGGCAGTGCGGCGCGACCGCAATGTCATAGGCCTCGGCCATTGCCGCGATCTTGCGGCATTCGGTGATGCCGCCGGCATGCGACAGATCGGGCTGGATGATGTCGACCGCGCCTTGCTCGAACACCGACTTGAAATCCCAGCGGCTGTAAAGCCGTTCGCCAAGCGCGATCGGCGTCGAGCCAAGGGCGGCGATCTCCTTCAGCGCCTCGCGGTTTTCGCTGAGCACCGGTTCCTCAATGAACATCAGGCGGTAGGGCTCGAGCTCCTTGACTAGAATGCGCGCCATCGGCCGGTGCACGCGGCCGTGGAAATCGACGGCGATGCCGATATTGGGGCCGACCGCCTCGCGCACCATCGCGACACGCTCGATCGCGGCATCGATCTTGTCGTGGCTGTCGACGATCTGTAGTTCTTCGGTGCCGTTCATCTTGAGCGCCAGGAAGCCTCGCGAAACCACCTCCTTGGCGCCCGCCGCCACTTCCGCCGGCCGGTCGCCGCCGATCCAGGAATAGACCTTGATGGTGTCGCGCAATTTGCCGCCGAGCAGCTCGTGCACCGGCACACCGAGCGCCTTGCCCTTGATGTCCCACAGCGCCTGGTCGATGCCGGCGATGGCGCTCATCAGGATCGGGCCGCCGCGGTAGAAGCCGCCGCGATGCATCACCGTCCAGTGGTCCTCGATCAGGCGAGGGTCCTTGCCGATGAGATAATCGCCAAGCTCCTTGACCGCTGCCTCGACAGTCAGCGCTCGGCCTTCCACTACCGGCTCGCCCCAGCCGGTGACGCCGGCATCGGTCTCGATCTTCAGGAACAGCCAGCGCGGCGGAACGATGTAGGTGGTGAGCGAAATGATTTTCATGCTGGTCTCAGTTGTTCTTGAGTTTCTTGGCGCTGACGAGGTCGCGCGCCGCAAGGTCGAGAATCCGGTTTGCAGCACCTCGTGCCGCTTCTGCATCGCGCATGCGCAGCGCCTCTACCACCTCACGGTGCGCCGCCACCGCTTCCATGCGCCGGTCGAGTGAAATCACCGCTGTTGCCTCCAGCGAGAATTTCAGCCCGGTGTCGATCAGATTGCCGATCTGGCGAAAGATCGGGTTGTGGCTCGCGGCATAGACGATCTGGTGAAAGGCGATGTCGCTGCGCGAGAAGGCGGCGAGATCCTCGCCGGCGCCGGCCATCCCACGCCACGCCGCTTCGAGATTGGCGATCTCCTGCAGGGTCGCTCTCGTGGCGGCAAGCTCGGCGACCAGAGGCTCGATGGCGCGGCGCGTTTCGAGGATGGCGTCGAACAGCTTGTCGTCGAGCGCATGCGGCGCGTGCCAGGCCAGCACTTGCGGATCGATGATGTTCCAGTCGTCCTCATTGCAGACGATGGTGCCGACGCGCGGCCGCGACAGCACCAGCCCCTTGGCGGCCAGCACCTTCAGCGCCTCGCGGATGACGGTGCGACTGACGCCATATTCGACGCCGAGTTCGTTTTCGGTCGGCAAGGAGGAGCCGGCCGGATAGCGGCCGGAAAAGATGTCGGAAGCGATTGCCTTGGTCACATCGGGCATGACGCGCGGGCGGCGGGTGGCCGTGTCTCCTGAAGCCTTCTTAGAAGTTTCGGTCACCTCAGCCCTCCTCCAAGGCGGCGAACCCGCTGATTTCGCACAACCGGCCCGGCCTTACCGGATGCGAATGATTTGCGCCAGCGATCCCTGCTCAGAGCATGTAT
>NZ_JBFUGJ010000376.1:0-5486 GCF_056402975.1 Mesorhizobium sp. P3_A9
GATCAAGGCGCCCGCTTTCATTTCAGCATGCCGGCGACATGTTCGGCGTGCTGCTCATGCCCCTGGAAGATCTTAAGGCCGGTTTCCAGCAGGCTCTTCAATTCGGCGTTGCTGGCCGACGGGATGAGCAGGGTTTCGAGCGCAGCGTCGACCTGCTTGTGATAGGCCACCTCGTTGTCGACATAGGCCTTGTCGAAAGCCGCGCCCTTGAGTTTGGCGAGTTTGGCCCGCTCCTCCGTCGCGGCTTTGGTCAGCGCCTGGCTGGTGGCGTTGTCTTCCGGCGTCACCTTGAGTTTCTTGACCAGGTCGAGCGCCTGCACATTCACCGCCTCATGGTCGCGCACCATGTCCTTGGCGAAGGCAAGCACCTCCTTGTTCTTCGATTTCTTGAGCGCTTGCTTGGCCGCTGCGACGTCGATCACRCCGGCTGTGTAGGCGATATGGGCGATCTGCGGGTCGGTCGGCTTGTCGGCTGCTTGCGCGAACGGAGCAGAGCCGACGAGAAGCAGGGCGGCAAGGGCCGCGGTATATCGGGTGAACATAGCATCCTCCTTCGCCCGACCATGAGAAAGCGCCGGGCTCATATTTTCAGTTGACGCTGATTGGATGCGGCGCGGGGCGAAACGTTCCCGGAAATCAGGACAGCATCATTCGAAGCCCAGCCGCCCCATCACGGCCTTGGTCAGCCGATCGCAGCGCCGGCCGGCGAAGGGAAAGGCATCGAGCAGCACCGGGCCTATCTCGTCGTCCAGTGCCTTGCGCAGGAGGGTACGCGCCCGGTGCAGCCTTGTCTTGACGGTCTCCGGCCGGACGCCGAGCAGATCGGCGGTTTCCTCCATGCTCAGGCCCTCGATGACGCGGGCCACGAAGACCGTGCGGTAGATATCGGGCAAGCTGTCGGTCGCCCGTTCGACAAGTGYGAGAATCTGCCGCTGCGCCATCGTCCGCTCCGGGTCGTCGCTGGGATTGAGGGGAAAGCGGATGATCCGCGCTTCCGGATTTTCGGGCATTGCCGAGGCGCGGCGCCTCTTGCGCAGRCGGCCGAGCGCTTCGTTGATGACGATGCGCGACAGCCARGTGGCSAGCGAGGAGTCGCCGCGAAATGTCGCCAAATTGGCGAAGGCGCGGACATAGGCCTCCTGCACGACGTCCTCGGCTTCGGCGTCGTTGCGCAATATGCCGCGCGCGATGCGGTAGAGCCGCTGGTTGTGCGTCTTGATGATCACGCGGAAGGCGTCCGGCTCGCGCGCCAGCGCGCGGTGCACCAGCAGAAGGTCGCCGGAATGGCTTTCAGCCGCTTCGGGTGTTGTGGTGGGCATTGCGAGCTTGCTCATCGCGACCGGATCTCCTCGAACAGACGCCCGAATAGACGCTTGACTGAACGTTGGATGCTCCTGCCGGCAAAAGGTTCCCGGATTTCAGCAATCCGGCCTCGCTAGCTTAAGCTGCCGCCAGTCCCTTGTCTGTCGTTTGCACGCGTGCTGCCGCCGCCAGAAGGTCGGTCTGGGTGATCAGACCGAGAATCCGCCGCTCGCCGTCGACGATGACCACGGCATGGCTGCGGCCGTCGGTCAGCACGGGAAGCAGGCTCATCGCCGGCGTCTCGGGGGAGGCGGTGCCGGCCGGCGACATCACGCCATTGACTGTATCGATTGCTTTCGTCAGCTCGCGCAGGCCGACGGCGCCGACCAGCCTTGCGTCCGCATCGACCACCGGCAAGGTGCGGATGTTATGGTCGAGCAACTGCTGGCGCGCCTCGTCGGCCGTGGCTTGCTCGGGTACCGAAATCACGTCGCGGGACATGATGTCCTCGCACAGCAGCGTCCGGTGCGAGCGCACCATGGCCTGCAGCTCGACTTGCCTCAACAGCCGTTCGAGGTCGTTGCGGTCGATGTCGAAGGTCTCGTCGAGCGTGGTCAGCGCCGCATCGACATCCTCGGGCCGGAAGCCGACGCGCTGCTGCGCCGGTGGATCGGCGGTGCCGTGGCTGTTGGGCGCTGGTGCGGCGACATGCGGATAGTTGCGCCGCGCCAGCCTGTGGAAGAGCAAGCCGAGCGTGACCAGGATGATCGAATTCAGGGCCACCGGCACGAACGGAAACAGGAAGCCCGCGCTGACAACGGCCGGCCCGCCGAGCACCGCGGTCAGTGCTGCCGCTCCGCCCGGCGGATGCAGGCAACGCGTGAACGACATCGCCGCGATGGCGAGCGCCACCGCAAGGCCCGAGGCAAAGATAGGATCATGGACGAAATGCGCCACGGTCACACCCACCAGCGCCGATATGGAATTGCCGCCGATGATCGACCAGGGCTGGGCCAACGGGCTCGCCGGCACGGCGAACAGAAGCACGGCTGAAGCGCCCATCGGCGCCACCAATAGCGCCACATGTGGGCCGCCACCCATTGCCAGCCCGCTGATCACGCCGGTCAGCGCGATGCCGATCGTGGCACCGATACAGGCAAGCAGCCGCTCGCGTAGCGTCGCGCCGGCAAGGATGGGGACAAAAAGGCGAAAACCCATGGCAAACTTCGTGACAAATGGATTGGTGAATACCGTGCAGCACGCAATGCAGCCGAACCGACAGATTTGAAAGTCAAACAAATCCGGAAAGTCACGGCCCGGCAGAATAATATTGCGCGACGCCCCTCGCTGGGTTGCTGCGAGCGGCTCGCGCTTTGTCATCAGCGTCAGGGCCTTGCGCCCATTTGCTGATTCTGCCCCGTAGTTAGCCCGTATGCGCCGCCGTCAGGCGGCGGCAGCGGCCAGGCCACGCAAGATGTCGGCTTTCAGGTCGTCGACATCCTCGAGGCCGATCTGCAGGCGGATCAACGGACCCTCGTAAGGGGCCTTTGCAACGACGCGGTCGCCGAGCCAGACCGGCACCGCGAGGCTCTCATAGCCGCCCCAGGAATAGCCGAGCCCGAATATCCTGAGCGCGTCGAGGAAAGCGTGCTGCTCCTTCTGGCCGCCGCCGGCAAGCACGATGGAAAAGATGCCGCTCGAGCCGCAAAAGTCGCGCTTCCACAAATCGTAATCCGGGTGGCTGGGAAGAGCAGGGTGGAGCACGCGCGCCACGCCCTTCTGGCCTTCGAGCCATGACGCGATGGCGAGTGCGCTGCGCTGATGATGCTCCAGCCGCACGCCCATCGTGCGCAGGCCGCGCAGCACTTGGTAGACATCGTCGGGTCCCGCACAGCAGCCAAGCGTGCAAAAACTCTCATAGAGCTGCTTCCAGTGGCCCTCATTGGCCGAGACCGTGCCGAGCAGCACGTCGGAATGGCCGGCCGGATACTTGGTCGCCGCGTGGATGGAGATATCGACACCGTGGTCGAGCGGCCGGAAATAGAGCGGCGTCGCCCAGGTGTTGTCCATCATCACGATAGCGCCGGCCGCATGCGCCGCCTTGGCGATCGCCGGGATGTCCTGCAGCTCGAACGTGTTGGAGGCCGGTGATTCCGTGAATACCACTTTGGTATTGGGCTTGATCAGTGCCGCGATGCCGGGACCAACGTCGGGAGCGTAGTACTCGACCTCGACTCCCAATCGCTTGAGCATCGTGTCGGCAAAGTTTCGCGTCGGATGATAGACGGTATCGACGATCAGCAGATGATCGCCCGCCGACACGAAGGCGAGCAGCGGTATGGTCACCGCCGCGAGCCCGGACGGCACCAGGATCGTGCCGGCGGACCCCTCCAGCGCGTCAATGGCATGGGCAAGAGCGTCCGTCGTCGGCGTACCGCGTGTGCCGTAAGTGTATTTCTGGTTGCGGTCCGCCATTGTGGCTGCATTGCGAAAGAGCACGGTCGAGGCGTGCACGACAGGCGGATTGACGAAGCCGAAATAGTCGTGCGGGTTGTTGCCCGAATGGGCAAGCCGCGTGTTGATGCCCATCTTGCCGATAAGCTGGTCGTTGCCGTCTTTCGCCATTCTTGGTCGCCTTGTTTGACAAGGCGCTAGCCATAGTGCGGCGTCATGGACCGTGCAACAGCTCACCGTCCGCCAGGGCGTGGACTTCGGATATGCCAATTCTGCGCCTGAAACACACCGCAACCGAGGTTGCGCCGTGAACGAAGCGCGCCGGCCGGCCTATTGTGGGCGGTCCTGAATGGTATATAATCAACTTCTAATATTAATCGCCGGGTTGCCTCGATCAGATGCTGCCGGATGGTTTTTGCCGGCTGGCCTGTTGGTCCCTTCGATCCGGATATCGCGCTCGCAGAGCATGAGCGCGGCAAGGGGAGGAATGCCATGCCCGACGTCAAATGGACAATGAAGGCGCGCGAATTCATCAACTGCAATTGCGCCTATGGCTGCCCATGCCAGTTCAACGCCTTGCCGACATACGGCTTTTGTCAGGCGGTTGCCGGCATGGAGATCGAGAGCGGCCACCATGGCAGCACCAAGCTCGATGGATTGCGGTTCGTCGGGATTTTCCGCTGGCCCGGCGCGATACACCAGGGCAAGGGCGAAGCCGCGGTGGTTATCGACGAGCGGGCGAGCGAGGCCCAGCGTGAGGCGCYGCTGCGCATACTGGGCGGTCAGGACACCGAACCAGGCGCGACAATATTCCAGGTCTTTTCGACCACGCTGGAGAAATTCCATGACCCGATCTTTGCCCCGATCGAGTTCGAGGTCGACGTCGAAGCGCGAACCGGACGGTTGCACGTCAAGGGCGTGACCGACGGTCATGGCGAACCGATCAAGAATCCGGTCACCGGGGCCGAGCATCGGGCACGCATCGACCTGCCGCACGGCTTCGAATACGCGATTGCCGAAATCGGCCGTGGCTGGACCAAAACGACAGGTCCGATCAAGTTCGAGGTGGCCGATACGCACAGTCATTTTGCCAATCTGCATCTTACGCAGAGCGGCATCGTTCATTGACCTGATCCAATGAGCGACACGGCCCTCGAGGCGGTGCTGCGGCGCGACCGCGCGGTCGTGATGACCGCGCTCGTCGTGATTGCCGTACTCGCCTGGGCCTATGTGCTGTGGCTCGCCACTGACATGGCCGTGCCCGCCTCCCCGATGCCGGCCGGAGCAAGCGGCGGCATGGCCGGAATGGACATGTCGAAGATGGACATGGGCGGCATGAATATGGGCGGCATGGACATGGGCGGCATGGATGTGGGCGCCGCCGTGGCGCCCGGGTTCCGGGCCTGGGCACCCGCCGATTTCGCTTTCATTTTCACGATGTGGGCGGTGATGATGGTCGGTATGATGACGCCTTCGGTCGCGCCGATGCTGCTGCTCTATGCCGGCGTCGGCCGCAGGGCGCTAGCCGATGGCCGGCCTATCGCTTCGACCGGATGGTTCTTTACCGGCTATCTCGCCGTCTGGGTCGTCTTCAGCATCGTGGCAACCGTTGCGCAATGGCTGCTTGCGCGCCTCGCCTTGCTCGATCCCTCGATGGCGACCGGCAGCACGATCCTCGGCGGCCTCGTCCTGATCGCCGCCGGCCTCTATCAATGGACGCCGATCAAGGG
>NZ_JBFUGJ010000377.1:0-5482 GCF_056402975.1 Mesorhizobium sp. P3_A9
GCCCAACTGTTCGTTCCGCTTCTGCTTCGAGCATCGTAAGCTTTTCCCGGATTTCTTCCGGTTCGGCATGCTCCAATCCGACAACGTCGTTTCTGGTCTCGTCCAATGAAACGATGATCTCGTCGAGCTTGGCGTGAATGGCAGCAGTGTCGCGATAGCCTTGTATCAGGACCACCCCAGTGATCACGATGGCCGCGACCGATAGTGCGTAGGTGACTGCATTTGTCAGGCCGAAAGGCACCAGCGCGGTGCACAACGCCATCGCTATCATCATGACGTAGAAGCCCGGTGGCCGAGAAAGAAAGTCGGCCGCCACGAACAGGATGCGGTTCATACCCCGGCCAAGGTCAACAATGCGAGCAGTGCGGTGATGGCAACGCTTATCGGCACTGCCGCGAGCAAGCCTGCCTCGAGCAACCGGGTCTCTTTGTCGCGGAACATCAGAACCTCACACGCTCGAATTTGGTTTGGATAGAGGGTTCGCTCGCCGCATAAGCGGCGGAGCGAACCCTATCAGCGCAGGAAGGGACATAGCTGCGCGGATCTGCACGAATGTTAGCCAACGATCACCCCCAGGAGTAGAAACGTGAGGGCGGTTGCGAAGATCGGTGCGAGCAACCACCGCGCTTGGCCAACACTCCTATCCATCTGTTTTCTCCCAATTTTTCGGAGACAAAACCTCGCGAAGACAGCGCGGTTCCACGGGTCGGCAACGCTCGGACCATTGCGTTTTTCCCATCGGACCTAGGTCCGGCACGACCCCCGACTCAAGCCGTAAGGGCGGAACGTTGCATCTGCATCGAGGTTGGCTGTCGGGCGCCGATCGATCTCGTTCGGCCCTGATCTAACAAGGAGAGAAATCATGAGAACGCATCTTTCTGCCGMAGCCGCGGCTTTTCTTCTGCTCGCCGGGGTCGGCGTCGCCGCTGCCGAAGACATCATCATCCAGCCCGAACAGGAAACGGTGATCCGCACCTATGTGAAGAAGCAGCCCTTGGCGTCGGTGAAGGTTCCCGGCGTGGAACTCAATATCGGCACCGCTTTGCCTGATACGGTCGAACTTCGCGAAATTCCCGACGTCAAATATCGCTACGTCGTGATCGACAACCGGACCGTCCTTGTGGATCCCGGCACGCACAAAATCATCAAGGTCTACGACTGACCACCTGCTGACATCTTCCAATCTGAGCCCGTCGCCTTGGTGGCGACGGGCTAACTCGTCAAACGGAAAACATCGCCATGTCGAACTCCGAGACTGAAAAATCCGATAGCTTGGGAACGCGCGTGGCCGACCTCAAGACCAGGATGCTGCATGCCCAAATTACAACCGGCGAAATGAAGACTTTCCAGAAGGTCTTGGCGGTCATGGAGTGCGGCCAAGGTCGTATTGACGGCGATGACCTCATTGCCGCTTCGTTSCTCGCAGGACAGTGACCCCGAAGTGGCTAAGACACCCGCCAGATGACCAAGGATGTCGCAGGCTTCCTCACCAGGCTCGGCGACCTGCGCTTCTGGGCGCGAACCGAAGGTGAAGCTGGGCTGACTTCGAACATAGCTCGGCCCACTCATGAGCAAAAGCGCCGCGAGCAGGCTGGCATGGCGGCTTCGCCCTTTCGACAGGGCTTGCGTATACAAGCGGTATGTCGGTTCTCGATTCTGCGAAGCAATGGGCGCGCAATATCAAGCGCGATGTCGTGGCACTCTGGCTTGCCGCGCGTGATCCGCGCGTTCCATGGTATGCAAAGGCCACTGCCGGCGCGGTCGCGGCCTACGCTCTAAGCCCTATCGACCTGATACCGGACTTCATTCCGATCATCGGCTATCTGGACGACCTCATCATTGTGCCGCTCGGCATCATGCTTGCCGTCAAGCTGGTGCCGACCGATCTCATGCAAGAGTTCCGGGACGAAGCGACACGCCGCGCCAAGCCGGTAAGCAAGGCAGGGCTGGCATTCGTGGTCGCGGCATGGATACTGGCGGCGCTTGTGATGCTCTGGCTGTTCTGGCCGAAGCCAGCTTAGGTAGCGCGACTTCGATTCGGGGCGCGCGAGCCGAAGGTGAAGCTCGGTTAAAAGTGATGCAACAACAGGGCCGTCGCCGTGGCCGCAAACTCGACTCTCTGATAGGGACATCGGACGATCTGGCTCCCGGCCCGCGTTAGACTGGCGTCCATGCGAGACAAGTACAGCTTTCTTCGCAGCTTCATATGGGTGGCGTGCCTGACCGCGCTCCTCATGTGGGCTTCAATGGCGGTGACAGTTATTTTTGTCGACTTTTTGCATGGCAACCCTCACAGGACACAATCCAATGCCATCGCAACGGTGCTCGAGGTTGGCCCGCTGTTCGCTTTGATGGTGCTGGTGATGGCGATGCTTGCTTTTGGCCCGCCTCAACTGTTCCAAGCAGTTCTGTCGAAAATCACGTCACGGGTCTTCGACAGGAGGACCAGCGCCATCATCCTCATCGCAGCACTCCCAATCACAGCGGTCATCACATGGTACTCGTTCGATTATCTGGTTCCGCTGGCGGACCCGTCACCATACCCTGATGACTGGGAGCCCTATCAGCATGGGATGACGACGACCCGCTACCTGTACTCCCTCGGAGCCCAACTGCCTGTCACTCTGTTCAACGTAGCATACGTCAATACGGCTTCTCATCGGCGGCTTCGCGTACGACTGATCGTATTCGCGCTGGCAGCCGTTGCCGTCGCAGGCGTCGTCATGGGCCACCGAGACGCCGTGAACCAATATAAGTTTCTTTAAACCGCGCCCGGACAGCAACCGTTCAACGGAAAGCGCGACACCTTTGGCCGGTTCCCCAGGCCGGTGTTCATTCATGTTGCAGCCTGGTCAGTTGCTTCTCGGCTTCCTCGACGGCGTTGGCCATCACCATGTCGAAGTCGATCATCGCTTCCAAATGGCCGTGGTCATCGATGGATTTCCGCAGCATTCGCATTGCCAGGATGGCGTCCGCCATCGCCTGTTCGATACTGACCACCATAAAGCAATCCTTGCTTCGCGAATAAACCTTTCTGGAAGCGTGCGGTTCCGCCCAAAACAAGACGGCATTTGCCAAACCGATACTTGCCTGGGCTCGCATCGATGGGACTGGCTGCGCCCTACGCGTCCGAAGGGTCGCTCTTCGTCGCATCCGGCCCGGTCCGGAAAATCCGCCTGAGAATGTCGCGCGCGATCTCGGCCCGATGCCTGTCCTGGCCGCGCAACTCAACCCCACCTAGCCTTGCGGGCGCGCCGCCCTTGTGGTCCCACACCATCCAGCTGCCGGATTCTTCCTTCAGGCACTCGAATCTGTCCCCTGGCATCAGGCGGATCTATCTCTCGGCATCAGCGTCTCCATTCACAGGCCCCGCAATCGAGGCATTTTCACCGCTGGCCATACCGGGTTGGGTTTGATGCCGRCCGTGTCCCGCGTCGGTCAAAGCGGCACCTGGGGTCCACCCCCGCGAAGCTAGCGAGTTGCCGGTGGCCGAACAATGAAGGAGGTCGCTTGGTACGTTTCCGAACAGTTCGCAGGACTGGCTAACCGATTGTCGGAAGCGTACAGTCGCTCTGTCGCCGGCCGTTGAATGGGCGCTGGCGCTTGAAGAGCCGTTCGCGCTTTCGCCCCACCGATGGGTAAAACGCGATGGTGCCAAACGGTTCGGCGGACTCAAATCAGCTTTCGATCCTGGCCAAAGTGCTCGACGAGTATTGTCGCCAGGCCGGCATTGGTGCCGGTCACGCGGCGCGGGAGTGGCTTGGCCGCCGCGTCATGGAGCTGTTCCAGGGCGGCATGGACAAGTCCGCGGAATTGCATGCCGCCATGAACGCCAGCTACGCCGAATGGCTGGGCGAGGTCGATCGCCTGTCTTCATCTTCACAACAGCCTGTCTTGTGGGCGATCGACCCTGCAATCACGGAACCATCCGCTGCCGAGACTGTTGATTCAGGTGGCGGCGGAGCATTGCGCTTCCCTCAAGCTGATGAGGCGGATCACTCCGCTATTTCGTCGCCACACCCCCTCTGAGAGACTGTTTGAAAACGGAGCGCCAGACAGGAGCAATCAGTCGGGAATCGGCAGCGGTGCCTCACTCAAGGTCCGCAGGTAAGCGATGACGTCTACTCGCTGCTTCTCGTCCTGCAGACCCGGGAAAATCATATCTGTTCCAGGCAAAGTGAGTGCGGGGTTTGAGATAAAAAGATTGAGTTCCTCAAAGGTCCAATCGCCACCAGCGTCCTTCAGACTTGATGAATATTCGACGTCGCTTTGCGAAGCCTTCCGCCGCCCTACGATGCCCCACAGATTGGCCTTTTTGGAAACCTTGACCCCCGGCGCCGCAAGATGGCAAACCCCGCACGTTCTGCCGAAAATTTCTTTGCCAGATTCAGCGCTTGCCGATGCTAGTCGTGCCGAAATCGGCGCAAGGGCGGGTCGTACGGCGCCATGACTGCGCAAGTAGGCCACGACGTCCTCGTGACCACCGAGCTTGGCCAAATGTATGGGCGGATTTCCATTCGATGTCAGTGCATTGACCTCTGCTCCAGCATCCACAAGATGGATGACGCACTGAAGGCAGCCCTTCTCGGCAGCCACGTGCAGCGGGGTCTGCGCTTTCGCCACCTGATTTGGATTGGCCCCATTATCGAGCAACAGCTTCACGATGTCGGCGTACCCACCCTTGTTGGCGGCGTAAAGTGGCGTTCTTTGCCAACTGACGGGCAGGTTAACGTCCGCCCCATGCTTGATCAGAAGTTTTGCCAATTCGACATTTCCGGCCTCGCAGGCGATATAGAGCGCCGTAACACCGTCAATTTCATTGATATCGGCGCCTTTGTCCAAGGCGGAAGTCACCGCTGCGACGTCGCCATTCCTGACAAGATCACCTAAGTTGCTGGCCTGGGCGGGCAGTGTAAAAAGCCAAAGGGCCGACGCAGCCCCTATCACCCACGTGCGCCCCCGCTTAATCATTGTATCTCCCTGACGAGAGTTCCATGACGGGTTTATCTTATAACAAGGGCTTGCTGGCGACAATGTATCGCTCACTGACGTTCTCAAACGGCTCCTGAGAAGAACTCCAGAAAAGCAACGCGGAACGGAACGACTCGCTATCGGAATGTCGAAAGCGTACAGTTCTCCTGTCGCTAGCCACTGAACGGGCGCTGGTGMTTGAGAGTGTCGATCGTACTCCCGCCCCTGCGGGAGCTACGCGATGAATTACGAAATTCCAAAATCGACTGTCACCGGCCAGGCACTGGCCGACGAAACCTCCACTCAGCCAAGATACCGAAATGAACTGTTGTGCAAGATGAGCGCGCAGGACCTTGCGCTGCTTGAGCCCAGCCTGCAGCGGATAGCTCTGCCGCTGAGAATGCCGCTTGTGACGCCCGGTGCGCCGATTGCAGCCGTCTACTTCATCGAGCACGGCATTGCGTCGGTGGTCGCGCGCACGTCCGGCGGCCGGGAGGCGGAGATCGGGTTC
>NZ_JBFUGJ010000378.1:0-5477 GCF_056402975.1 Mesorhizobium sp. P3_A9
GTGAAAAAGTACCCGCCGCGTGCCATTCCGCAGATCGAGCGCAAGATGCGCTTATCTGGACTGGAGCCGTTCACGCTTTCGGACGAAATCCCCTTCGTCAATGTCGGCGAGCGCACCAACGTCACCGGCTCKGCCARGTTCMGRAARCTGATCACCGCGGGCGATTATGTTCCCGCGCTCGACGTGGCGCGCGATCAGGTCGCCAATGGCGCGCAGATCATCGACATCAACATGGACGAAGGGCTGATCGATTCGAAGAAGGCGATGGTCGATTATCTCAACCTGATCGCCGCCGAACCGGACATCGCCCGTGTTCCTGTCATGGTCGACAGTTCGAAATGGGAGATCATCGAGGCGGGCTTGAAATGCGTGCAGGGCAAGCCGCTGGTCAATTCCATCTCGATGAAGGAAGGCGAGGAAGCGTTCCTGCATCATGCCAGGCTGGTGCGCGCCTATGGCGCSGCSGTGGTCGTCATGGCCTTCGACGAGGCCGGCCAGGCCGACACCAAGGCGCGCAAGGTCGARATCTGCACCCGCGCCTACAARCTYYTSACCGARCAGGCCGGCTTCCCGCCCGARGAYATCGTCTTCGACCCCAAYGTCTTCGCGGTCGCCACCGGCATCGAGGAGCAYGACAATTACGGCGTCGACTTCATCGAGGCCACCGGCGAGATTACTGCGACGCTGCCGCATGTCCATATTTCCGGCGGCGTGTCGAACCTCTCCTTCTCGTTTCGCGGCAACGAGCCGGTGCGCGAGGCCATGCACGCGGTGTTCCTCTACCACGCCATCCAGCGCGGCATGGACATGGGCATCGTCAATGCCGGTCAGTTGGCCGTCTATGACACGATCGAGCCGGAGCTGCGCGAGGCCTGCGAGGATGTCGTGCTCAACCGCGCGCCCAAGGCCGGCGGCACCGCCACCGAGCGCATGCTGGAGATCGCCGAACGCTTCAAGGGCACGGCCGGCAAGGAAGCCAGGGAGCGCGACCTCGCCTGGCGCGAATGGACGGTCGAGCAGCGCATTTCGCATGCGCTGGTCAACGGCATCACCGAATTCATCGACGCCGACACCGAGGAAGCGCGGCTGGCGGYCGAGCGCCCGCTGCATGTCATCGAAGGCCCGTTGATGGCCGGCATGAATGTCGTCGGCGACCTGTTCGGCGCAGGCAAGATGTTTTTGCCGCAAGTGGTGAAGTCGGCCCGTGTCATGAAGCAGGCGGTAGCCGGGCTGTTACCGCATATGGAGGCCGAGAAACTGGCCAACGCCGCCAACGGCATCGTCAATGGCGAGCGCCAGACGGCGGGCAAGATCCTGATGGCGACGGTGAAGGGCGATGTCCACGACATCGGCAAGAACATCGTCGGCGTCGTTCTCGCCTGCAACAATTACGAGATCATCGATCTCGGTGTCATGGTGCCGGCGGCSAARATCCTGCAGACCGCGCGCGAGCARAAYGTCGACATTATCGGCCTSTCCGGCCTGATCACCCCRTCGCTGGACGAGATGGTRCACATGGCCRCCGAGATGGAGCGCGAAGGSTTYGAYATYCCGYTGCTGATCGGCGGCGCSACGACCAGCCGTGTGCACACGGCGGTGAAGATCCACCCGCGCTACGCCAGGGGGCAGACCGTCTATGTCACCGACGCCAGCCGCGCGGTCGGCGTTTTGTCGTCTTTGCTGTCGAACGAGACTAAGGGCGGCTTTGTCGATACGGTGCGAGCCGAGTACAAGAGGGTTGCCGACGCGCATGCCCGCTCCGAGGCCGACAAGCAGCGGCTGCCACTGGCCAGGGCAAGGGCCAATGCGCACAAGGTCGACTGGTCTGCCTACGAGCCGCCGAAGCCGTCTTTCACCGGCGTGAAGGTGTTCGAGAACTGGGACCTGACCGAGCTTGCGCGTTACATTGACTGGACGCCGTTCTTCCAGACCTGGGAGCTGAAGGGCCGCTATCCCAAGATACTCGAGGATGAGGCACAGGGACCCGCCGCGCGCCAGCTGTTCGAGGATGCGCAGGCGATGCTGAAGAAGATCATCGCGGAAAAATGGTTCGCGCCGCGCGGCGTCATCGGCTTCTGGCCGGCCAATGCCGTCGGTGACGACATCAGGCTGTTCACGGACGAGGGGCACTCGCAGGAGTTGGCGACTTTCTTCACTCTCCGCCAGCAACTGACCAAGCGCGACGGCAAGGCCAATGTCGCGCTGTCGGATTTCGTCGCGCCAATGGACGGCGGCAAGTCCGACTACATCGGCGGCTTCATCGTCACCGCCGGCATCGAGGAAGTGGCGATATCAGAGCGTTTTGAGCGCGCCAATGACGATTACTCCTCGATCATGGTCAAGGCACTGGCCGACCGCTTCGCCGAAGCCTTCGCCGAGCGTATTCACGAGAAGGTGCGCAAGGAATTCTGGGGCTATGCGGCTGACGAGGCGCTGGCACCGGACGAATTGATCGGCGAGCCCTATCGCGGCATCCGCCCGGCGCCCGGCTATCCCGCCCAGCCCGACCATACGGAGAAGAAAACGCTGTTCAGGCTGCTCGACGGCGAGCGTAATGCCGGCGTCAGCCTGACCGAAAGCTACGCGATGTGGCCGGGCTCGTCAGTGTCCGGCATTTATCTGGCGCATCCCGAAAGCTATTATTTCGGCGTCGCGAAGGTCGAGCGCGACCAGGTCGAGGATTATGCCGTTCGTAAGGACATGCCGTTGGCTGAGGTCGAGCGCTGGCTCGGACCTATCCTCAACTATGTGCCCGCGCAGTATGCCGAGGCGGCGGAGTAGGGCGGGAGGCTCTGTCGTCTCATCCTGCCGCCATGGCAAGACAGGATGTGCCCATAAGGCATTTGCACGGATTGCTGGCTCATGGTTCAAGGCGGCGATAGATACTGGGCAGCCGTCTTTGCAGTTGGAGCTTGAATGACCGTCCTTACACGCCGCAGGCTCTTGAAAACGGCCGCCATCACTGGCGCCAGCGGGGTCGGACTCTCGGCCATCGGCAGGCTTGGCAGCTGGGCCGCCGCCGGTCCGGAGCCGGTGGTGCTGCAGACGGCGAAAATCCAGGCCAGGCTGATGGATGCCGGCCCGACCAACAATGTGCTGACCTATGGCAATGCCGGGATGCCGCCGGTGCTGAGGATGAAGAAGGGCGAGCCCTTCGCCGCGCGTCTGGTCAACGCCATCGATGATCCGACGACCATCCACTGGCACGGCATTCGCGTTCCAAACAAGATGGACGGCGTGCCCTTCCTGGTCCARCCCTATGTCTACACCGGCGATCATTTCGACTACGCCTTCACCCCGCCCGAYGCCGGCACCTTCTGGTATCAYCCGCATTGCAACACGCTGGAGCAGATGGGSCACGGTCTGACCGGCGTGATCGTGGTCGAGAACCCAAGCGATCCGAAATTCGACGCCGAGTTCGTCCTCAATCTGCGGGATTGGCGTCTTGGCGACGACGGCCAGTTCATCGATCAGTTCCGCCCGCGCGATGCCGCGAGAACCGGCACCTACGGCACGGTGCGCACCGCCAATTGGCTCGATCAGCCGCAATATGACGCGCCGGCCGGTGGACTGGTGCGGTTACGGGTGGCGATCACTGACGTCACCCGCATCTATGCCTTTCGCGTCGACGGCGCCGAGGCGACGGTCATGGCACTCGACGGCAATCCGGTGCCTGAGCGCTTTTCACCCGATGCTTTGCTGCTGGGACCAGGCCAGCGCATGGAACTCGCCATCCGCATGCCCGATGATGAGGGCGCGATCGTGAGCCTGCGAGACGTCAGGGGCACCAAACCCAAGGTGCTCACGACCTTGCGTGCGGTTGGCAGCTCGCTGAAGCGCGACGTTCGTGATGTTGCGCCGCTGGAGGCCAATCCTGTGAAGGAGGTGGATCTCACCGCTGCCCAGCATATTTCGCTGGCGCTCAGCGCGACGGCGGAAAACGTCCCGAGCGATGGCATCTGCGGTTCACTCGGCTACAGTTTCTGGGCCATCAACAAGGTGCCGTGGCCGGGCGATACATCAGATCCAACCGCGCCGCTGGCCGAGCTGAAGCTTGGCAAGAGCTATGTCATCGACATGGAGAATTTGACGCCGCAATCGCATCCGATGCATCTGCACGGCATGAGCTTCAAGGTGCTGTCGTCGTCGACGCGGCCGGTTCAGCCTGCCATTTCCGACACCTATCTCATCCAGCCCAACGAGAAGGTTCAGCTCGGCTTTGTCGCCGACAATCCCGGCGACTGGCTGCTGCACTGCCACATCATCGAGCACCAGAAATCGGGCATGACGAGCTACGTCAGGGTGGTTTGAAGCCACGTTAGAGCGGTTTCGTTGGCAAAAGCGGGCGGTTCCCTGCTATGCCGCCTCCAAATCAAGAACCATGGACATCCCCGCATGACCAATGTCGCCTTGACCGGCCTTGCCCGCGATCTTGCCAAGCGTGCCGCCGAGGGCCGCCCGGTGCGCATCGGTGTCATCGGTTCGGGTGAAATGGGCACCGACCTCGTCACACAAGGCATGCTGATGCCGGGCATTTCGGTTTGCGCCGTTTCCACTCGACGTCCACACACCGCACGTGACGCCATCCGCATCGCCTATGGCGACGAGGCGATGGCGGTCGAAGCCGACACCGCGTCGAAAGTGACAGCGGCAATCGAGGCCGGAAAAATCGCCATCACCTCGAATGAGATGCTGGTGACCAATCCGCTGATCGACGTCGTCATCGATGCCACGGGAAAACCCGGCGTCGCCGCCGATTTCTGCCTGTCGGCGATGGAGCATGGCAAGCATCTGGTGATGATGAATGTCGAGGCCGACGTCACCATCGGCTGCTATCTCAAGCAGCAGGCCGACCGGCTCGGCGTCGTCTATTCCGTTGGCGCCGGCGACGAGCCGTCGAGCTGCATGGAGCTGATCGAGTTCGCGTCGGCGCTCGGCCTCACCATCGTCTCGGCCGGCAAGGGCAAGAACAACCCGCTCAACCACGACGCCATGCCCGACGACTATCGCGAGGAAGCGATCCGCCGCAACATGAACCCGCGCATGCTGGTCGAGTTCGTCGATGGCTCGAAAACCATGGTCGAGATGTGCGCCATCGCCAACGCCACCGGCCTGGTGCCCGACGTGCCCGGCATGCATGGCCCGAAGGCCGACCGCGACGACCTCGTCAAGGTGCTGATCCCACGCGAGGACGGCGGGCTGTTGCTGAAAAAGGGCGTCGTCGACTACACCATAGGCAAGGGGGTGGCGCCCGGTGTCTTCGTCATCGTCGAGGCAACGCATCCGCGCATCATCGAGCGCATGGACGATTTGCATATCGGCCACGGTCCATATTACAGCCTGTTTCGGCCGTACCATCTGACGTCACTGGAAGTGCCGCTGACCGCCGCCCGCATCGTGCTGTTCGGCAAGCCCGACATGGTGCCGCTGCCACGGCCGGTCGCCGAGGTTTGCGCGGTCGCCAAGCGGGACTTGGC
>NZ_JBFUGJ010000379.1:0-5476 GCF_056402975.1 Mesorhizobium sp. P3_A9
GAACGAGGTATGACGGCGGGCATTGCTGTCGAACGGCGAAATWCGMACCAGGCGATGRACRCCCGATTCCGTCTTCAGCCAGCCATAGGCATTGTGKCCCTTGATSAGCAGCGTGGCSGACTTGATGCCKGCTTCTTCGCCGTCATGSAYTTCCAGCACYTCRACYTTRAAGCGACGCCGTTCGGCCCAGCGCGTGTACATGCGCAAMAGCATCGAGGCCCAGTCCTGGCTCTCGGTGCCGCCGGCGCCGGCATGGACTTCGAGATAGGTGTCGTTGGCGTCM
The DNA here is from genome assembly GCF_056402975.1 of Mesorhizobium sp. P3_A9. Lineage (NCBI taxonomy): Bacteria > Pseudomonadati > Pseudomonadota > Alphaproteobacteria > Hyphomicrobiales > Phyllobacteriaceae > Mesorhizobium > Mesorhizobium sp. P3_A9. The sequence continues at coordinate 284 of NZ_JBFUGJ010000379.1, forward strand.
GCCTCGCCCGACAGCAGCGTYTCSACCTGRCGGGCCTTSGCCTCGCCCTGCATGGAGCGGATCGCCGCCTCAGCCTCGGCGATGACGCCCTCGTCGCCCTCTTCCTCGCCGAGCTCGATCAGGCCGATATTGTCTTCCAGCGCTTGCGTCAGACCCTTGACCGACGCGATGCCTTCCTCGAGGCCCTGGCGTTCGCGCATCAGCTTCTGCGCTTCCAGCGGTTCGTTCCAGAGGCTGGCGTCCTCGGCGCGGACATTCAGGTATTCAAGCCGCTTTATGGCCTGATCCCAGTCAAAGATGCCTCCTCAGCAGGGTTATCGCCTGCCTGATCTCGTCGACAATATTCTGCGTTTCCGCGCGCATGGCCTGGTATTTTGTCCTGTTGCTGAAGTGACACTTCGGTCGGCGCGATACATAGGGACGGCGCCGCCATGTGTAAAGCGAAATGGGCCGGCCCCGAGGCCAGCCCAGCAGTCGGCATTTGACCCGTCAGTAGAGGCCGCCGCCACCGTCCTGGATGGCCTGGTTGGCCTGCGGCGACAATGGGCCGCCCGACGCGTTGGAGCCGTCGGCGCCCATGCCGATCACCCAGTAGCTGTCGGCGGGACCAGTGCCCGGCTTGAAGGCCTCGATGATGGTGCCCGGATCGCCCGACGCGGCACGCATGCCGGTCTTGCGATTGATGGCGACCAGGTTCATGCCGTCAGGAACCTTGAAGTCGACATTGGGCGTGCCGTCCAGCGCCACACGCATGAAATCCTTGAAGATCGGGGCGGCGAGACCGCCGCCGGTGGCGCCATGGCCAAGGCCGCGCGGCGTGTCATAGCCCATGTAGAGACCGACCACGAGGTTCGGCGTGTAGCCGATGAACCAGGCGTCCTTCTCGTCGTTGGTGGTGCCGGTCTTGCCGGCGATGTGGCGGCCTAGCTCACCGATGGTGGCGCCGGTACCGCGTTGCACCACGCCTTCCATCATCGAGGTGATCTGGTAGGCGGTCATCGGATCGAGCACCTGCTCGGAAGTGTCGACCAGTTCCGGCTCCGGCTGGTTCTTCCATTCAGGCGCGTTGCAGCCTTCGCAGCCACGCTCATCCTGCTTGAACACGGTCTTGCCGTAGCGGTCCTGGATGCGGTCGATCAGCGATGGTTTGATCGATTTGCCGCCATTGGCCATGATCGAATAGGCCGAAACCATGCGCATGACGGTCGTCTCGCCGGAGCCCAGCGCCATCGGCAGATACGGCGCCAGATGGTCATAGACGCCGAAGCGCTCGGCATATTCGACGACCAGCTTCATGCCCATGTCGTTGGCAAGCCGCACCGTCATCAGGTTGCGCGACTTTTCGATGCCGGAGCGCAGCGTTGCCGGCCCGGCGACGGTGCCGTCATAGTTCTTCGGCGTCCAGGTCGTGTTGCCGCTCTGGATGGTGATCGGTCCGTCCATGATCACCGAGGCCGGCGTATAGCCGTTGTCGAGCGCGGCCGAATAGACGATCGGCTTGAACGAGGAGCCCGGCTGGCGCATGGCCTGGGTGGCGCGGTTGAATTCCGACTGCGAATAGGAGAAGCCGCCGACCATGGCCAGCACGCGGCCGGTGTGCGGATCCATCGCGATCAGGCCACCTTCCACCTCGGGAACCTGACGCAGGCTGTAGGTATTGTCGGAACCATCGTTCTTCTGCACGAAGATGACGTCGCCCGGCTTCAGCACGTCGGCCGGCGACTTGGCCTTGACTGTCTTGCCGTCGACCAGATGGCGCATGGCGAAACCCATGTCATCCTTGCTGACSGTGCCTTCGACRCGTTCCTTGACGATCTCACCCGACGCCTGGCGTGCGGGTTGCAGGCCGATCGAGAGGCCGGTCGCCGAGGAGTCGAGCACGACGGCGAGCGACCATTCGGGAACGTCTTCCAGCCCCTTGACGGCGCCCAGCGGGACGCCCCAGTCGCTCGACACGTCAATCGACGTCACCGGCCCGCGATAGCCGCGCAGCGTGTCGTATTTCATCAAACCGTTCTGCATCGCCTTACGGGCGATGAGCTGAACCTTCGGATCAAGGGTCGTGCGAATGGAAAGACCGCCCTCGTAGAGCGCATTCTCGCCATAGCGGGCGATGATCTGGCGACGAACCTCTTCGGTGAAATACTCGCCCGCGAACAGATAGGAGCCAGTGCGGCGTGGGGCGACACCCAGCGGCTCGGCCTTCGCCTTCGCACCCTCTTCGGGGGTCACGTAACCGTTCTCGACCATCTGGCCGATGACCCAGTTTCGCCGCTCGATCGCGCGATCGGCATGCTTGAAGGGATTGTAGTTGGCCGGACCTTTCGGCAGCGAAGCCAGATAAGCGGCCTCGGCCACGGTCAGTTCGTTCACCGATTTGTCGAAATAGGTGAGTGCCGCGCCGGCGACACCATAGGCGTTGAAGCCAAAGAAAATCTCATTGAGATAGAGCTCAAGGATGCGATCCTTGGAATAGGCCTGTTCGATGCGGAACGAGAGGATGGCCTCCTTGACCTTGCGTTCCAGGGAGCGCTCGTTGGTGAGAAGGAAGTTCTTGGCAACCTGCTGGGTGATCGTCGAACCACCCTGCATCGGTCCACCCGAAACATAGGTGAGCACCGCCCGGCCCAGGCCCGTTATGTCAACACCGGGATGGCTGTAGAAGTTCTTGTCCTCGGCTGACAGAAAGGCCGCCTTGACGCGGTCCGGAATGGCCTGGATCGGCAAATACAGGCGCCGTTCGCGCGCATACTCCGCCATCAGAGAGCCGTCGGAGGCATGAATGCGGGTGGTCACCGGCGGCTCGTACTTGGCCAGCACTTCGTAGTCAGGCAGATCCTTTGCTACATGGCCGATGTAAAGCGCAACGCCCGCCGCAGCCAGAAGGGCCAGCGTCGTGCCGATGCCGAAGAAATAGCCAATGAGACGAATCATACCCGCTCCAGTCCTTGGTTCGGGAATTTCCTAAACGAAGCCGCCTTCCACGCAAGCTTTCGAGCCGGTCCCAATCCGTAATCGAAAACCCATGTCGCCACCATGTGGACAAAATACGGCAAGGCCTGATTTCGTGACCGGCTGCGTGGAATAAAGGCACCGGGTGTTGTCATCCGGCAACGCTGCCCCTGGTTGCAGGCGCCGCCAGGCATGTCAGCCTCCAGTTCCTGGTCCGACCCGGGCGGAAGCGAACAGCGCGACGGCGTTGGTGATGCTTTGGGCGGCCTTGCCGCGCCATTCGGCGTCGAGCAGCTGCGCCTCGTCCTTGGCATTCGAGAGATAGCCGAGTTCGACCAGAACGGACGGCACGTCTGGTGCTTTGAGCACCTTGAACCCGGCGGAACGCTGCGGATTGTTGATCAGGCCGACACTGGTCGACAGCTGGCCGACCAGCGTGTGGGCGAAACTCATCGAAAAAGTGTGCGTCTCGCGGCGGATCAGGTCGATCAGGATGTCGGTCACTTCCTTGTTATCGTCCTTGATGACCATGCCGGCGAACTGGTCGGAGAGATTTTCGCGGTCGGCAAGCGCCTGCGCCTGGGGATCCGACGCCTTGTCGGAAACGGTGTAGACAGTGGCGCCGCGGATGCCCTTGACGCTGATTGTGTCGGCATGGATCGAAATCAGCAGGTCGGCTTCATGCTGGCGGGCAATGCGCACGCGGTCGTCCAGACGCAGATATTCATCGGTGTCACGGGTCATGAAGACATCGTATTTGCCAATCGCGGCGAGCTTGTCGCGCAGCTCCGTGGCGAAGGCCAGCGTGACGTTCTTCTCAATGGTGCCGTTCAGGCCCTCGGCGCCGCCGTCGACGCCGCCATGGCCGGGATCGATGACGACGGTGAAGCGGTGGCCCGGATTGGAGACCGGCCCGGTACCAACCCGCCCGCCCTTGTCGGTCGAAACCGTCGAGCCGGTGGTCAGCGCCTGGTTAGCAAGGGCGACGTCGAACTCGCGTTCGGAGGCGGCCGACATGTCGATGGCAATGCGGTAACCGGTTCCATCCTCATTCTTGAGCACATCCAGCTTGTCGACGGCGAACGGTCCCTTGCCGGTGAGGATGAGCCGCGAAACGCCCTCGCCGAGCGCGCCCAGGCGCACGCCCTTGACCAGGCCGCGTGGCTTCAAATCCTTGGCGTCAATGGCCAGCCTGGTATTCGCCAGATCGATGACCAGACGATTGGGTCCGCGCAGCAGGAACCACTTGATGTCCGGTTCGCGATCGAAATCCATGACGATGCGCATCTTGGTGGCATCGCCGGCCATCTTGTAGCCTTTCGCCACCAGTGGCGCGTCTGCGGCGTTGGCAACGGGGGAAAAGGCCTGGGAAATCGCCAAGAGCATCAAGAGACAGAAGGCGTGCAGAATCCGGCCGCCAACACGACATCCCTTGTCTGTGAAGTCTGCCAGTCCCATTTCTCTTCCAGTCGCTCCCGGTTTGGCGCCWGGCGCCSKCTCGTTTCGTCGAAGTGCCGGTTAGGCCGCGAACTCGATTAAYGATTGGTATMCAGAGAAGGTTAACCAAGCCTTTTCATGCAAGGTTCGGAACCCAGGCTTACGCTACGGAACTGCTTTTTGCCGGCATCGGAAATCGGGGTTGCCTTCCACCCCGTCAAATCATAAAAGCGATAGTGGATCACTGCAATCCTGGAACCGCCCTCCTCCGCAGCTTCCTGCTACAGGGTCAGATGAAAAGGCGGCTCCTTTCGCTTCACGCGAAAAGGGTTCAGGTGATTGCGACGAATTTCGCAGGCGTGCTCCCGTGGCGGGGGAATCACCTGCGTGAGGAAAACGGCCGGGTTTGTTCCCGTGCCGGCTCTGTATGAGCAAACAAGCTGGTCCGGTTTCCGGGCTTTGGTTCAAAAGGTTCTGCTGGTGACGATGGCTTCAAGCGCAATCATGGAAAGGTCCGCATCAAACCGCGCCATTATGGCTGCGGGCGGCACCGCCATGRCGCKCAGGCRSCGTCCGGCGGACATTCAGACATCCGGCACCCACACTCCAGACACGCAGCRGCGGGCTYTGCCWYGCAAGCTGCRGCTGRCGGCTGCCGGGRGGAAACGAAATAATGCCCAACAAAATGCTGATAGACGCCTCCCACCCGGAGGAAACACGCGTTGTCGTCGTACGCGGTAACCGTATCGAAGAATTCGACTTTGAATCCCAGGACAAGAAGCAGCTCAAAGGAAACATCTACCT
>NZ_JBFUGJ010000380.1:0-5463 GCF_056402975.1 Mesorhizobium sp. P3_A9
GCGCGGCGCTTTGCCCTACATCATTCCGGACGCGGTCCTAATGACGTCGATCGCCATTGCCGAAGTGTGGATGTTCGGCTTCATGGGCCGCATCGTCGACTGGCTGTCGGCGCAGAACCGCGAGACCTTCCTKCAGACCGAGAGCTGGAAGCTCGCCGGCATGGCCTTCATCGTGCTGTTCGCGATGCCGAGCACAGTATGGCTGCATTCGCTGCTCAACCAGCAGACGCTGATGGGCAATTATCCCATGCGCATCCGCTGGCAGGTGCATCGCTATCTTTTGAAGCAGTCGATGGCCTTCTATCAGGACGAGTTCGCCGGCCGCATCGCCACCAAGCTTATGCAGACAGCGCTCGCCGTGCGCGACTGCGTCATCAAGCTGATCGAGGTTCTCAACTACGTCATTGTCTACTTCCTCGGCATGCTTTTCATCGTCGGCTCGGCCGACTTGCGGCTGGCGGCACCACTCGTGGTCTGGCTGGTCGGCTATATCGCGCTGTTGCGTTACTTCATTCCCCGGCTCGGCAAGGTCGGCGAGGAGCAGGCCAATGCGCGCTCGATCATGACCGGCCGCGTCGTCGACAGCTACTCCAACATCCAGACAGTCAAGCTGTTCAGCCATGCGCGCCGCGAAGCCACTTTCGCCAAGGAGGGGATGGCAGGCTTCCTTGACACGGTCTATCGTTCGATGCGGCTGGTGACGGTGCTCTACGGCCTGCTTTACATCCTCAATGCGCTGCTGCTGTTCTCGGTGACTGCGCTGTCGCTGTGGCTGTGGCTCGGCCAAGTGGTGACGATTGGCGCCGTCGCCGTGGTCATCAGCCTGGTGCTCAGAATGTGGGGCATGTCGCAATGGATCATGTGGGAAATGTCGGGCCTGTTCGAGAATATCGGCACGGTGCAGGACGGCATTGCCTCAATTTCGCTGCCGCGCCTGGTCGAGGACAGGCCGGATGCGAAGGAGATCAGCGTTGCCAGGGGTGGGATCCGCTTTGAGGACATCCGCTTCCACTACGGCAAGCAGAAGGGCGTCATCGAAAACCTGTCGCTGGCGGTGAAGCCGGGCGAGAAGGTCGGCATTGTCGGCCGCTCGGGAGCCGGCAAGTCGACGCTGGTCAATTTGCTGCTGCGCTTCTACGATCTGGAAAGCGGCCGGATCCTCATCGACGGCCAGGAGATCGCCGGTGTGAAGCAGGATTCGCTGCGCGCCCAGATCGGCATGGTCACGCAGGACACCTCGCTGCTGCATCGCTCGGTGCGCGAGAACATCCTTTATGGCCGCCCCGATGCGACCGAAGAGATGCTTGTCGAGGCAGCACGGCGGGCCGAGGCGCTGGACTTCGTCGGCGGGCTTTCCGACCACAAGGGCCGCAAGGGTTTCGATGCCTATGTCGGTGACCGCGGCGTCAAATTGTCCGGCGGCCAGCGGCAACGCATCGCCATTGCTCGCGTTATGTTGAAGGATGCGCCGATACTTATCCTTGACGAGGCGACGTCGGCGCTGGATTCCGAGACGGAAGCGGCCATTCAGGAGAACCTCTACAAGCTCATGCAGGGCAAGACCGTCATCGCCATCGCCCACCGGCTGTCGACCATCGCGGCGATGGACAGGCTTGTGGTGATGGACCAGGGGCGGGTCATCGAGGAAGGTTCGCACGAGGACCTGGTCGCCAAGGGCGGGCTCTACGCGCAGCTCTGGCAGCGCCAGTCGGGCGGCTTCCTGCTCGAGGACATCCCGGCCGACGTCGCCAACGACGTGATCGCAAAGGGGCAAGCCGCAGAATGATGGCCGCCGCATGATGACAGCCATCTATCGCTGGTTCGAGAACTGGGTCTATCCGTTCAGGGAGCCGGCGAATCTTCGGCCACCGTCGAGCGTCGGCGGCTTCATCTGGCACTATGTCGGCCAGGCGAAGTTCGCCTTCTTCGCCATGCTGGTCATCGGCGGCATCGCGCCGCTGGTCGAGGCCGGCCTGTTCTATTTCGTCGGGCGGCTGGTCGACATCCTCGACCAGCTTCCCGGCCAGCGCAGCTGGCATGCGCTGTGGACCGCCGCCGGCCCGGAGCTTGTCTTCATGATCGCGGTCGTGCTGGTCATCCGTACCATCGTCGTCGGCCTGTCGGCGCTGGTCGACGAGCAGACGATCACGCCCGGCTTCTACAATCTGGTGCGCTGGCAGGCGCACCGGCACGTGTCGCGCCAGTCCTACGCCTTCTTCCAGAATGATTTCGCCGGCCGCATCGCGACAAAAGTCTGGCAGGCGGGGCAGGCCACCGGCGATTTGATGGAAAGCTTCATCGAGGTCGTCTGGTTCATGCTCGTCTATACGGTGACGACGCTGGCGCTGGTCGCCGGACTGGATCTGCGGCTAGCGGCGCTGGTGGTGGTCTGGATCGTGGCCTTCGGCTTGCTGGCAAGACTCTATCTGCCTGATATCCGCAAGAATGCCGAGGCCACGGCCGAAGCAGGCTCGATGATCAATGGCCGCATCGTCGATTCCTATTCCAATGTGCAGACGCTGAAACTGTTCTCGGCCGACGGCGACGACCGCTACATCAGGAACGGCTTCGACATCTATCTCGACGCGCTGCGCCCCTTCACCCGCCGGCTCACCGGCGTGCGCATGGCGCTGACGACGCTGTCGGGCATCATGATCACGGCGATCGGCTGCTTTGCCGTCTATCTCTGGGTCGAGGGCTCGATCACCGTCGGCGCCGTCGCCTTCACGCTGTCGCTGGTACTGCGGCTCAACATGCTGCTTGGCCGGCTGATGATGCAGCTCAACGGCATTCTTCGGAACCTCGGTGTGCTGGAGAACTCCAAGGCGCTGATCTCGCAGCCGCTTGGCCTTGTCGATGCGCCCGATGCCAGGGAACTCGTCGTGACCGGTGGACGCATCGACGTGAAAAATGTCGAGTTCCACTACGGCAAGGGCTTCGGCGTGCTGAACGGCATCGACCTTGTCGTCAAGCCAGGCGAAAAAGTCGGGCTGGTCGGGCCATCGGGTGCTGGCAAGACGACGCTCGCCAATCTGATCCTGCGGCTTTACGATCTTGAGAGCGGCAAGATCCTGATCGACGGACAGGACGTCGCCGATGTCACGCAGAATTCGCTGCGCGGCAATATCGGCGTCGTCAGCCAGGACACCGCCCTGTTCCACCGTTCGCTACGCGACAACATCAAGCTCGGCATGCCCGACGCAACCGACGCCGAGGTGATCGCCGCGGCGAGGAAGGCCGAGGCGCACGAGTTCATCCTGGGCCTGCGCGACAACCGSGATCGYGCCGGCTACGAGGCCTTTGTCGGCGARCGCGGCGTRAAACTKTCRGGCGGCCAGCGYCAGCGCGTGGCGATYGCSCGYGTCTTCCTCAAGGAYGCGCCGATCCTGRTSCTSGACGARGCGACCTCGGCGCTCGATTCCGACATCGAGGCRGCGATCCAGGAGAATCTCACCAGGCTGATGGAGAACAAGACGGTCATCGCCATCGCTCACCGGCTGTCGACGATCGCCGCCCTCGATCGTCTTATCGTGCTGGACGGCGGCCGCATCGTCGAGCAAGGCACGCATGACGAACTGGTGGCCCTCGACGGGCTTTATGCGCGGCTGTGGAAGCGGCAGTCCGGCGGCTTCCTCTATCACGAGGAAAGCGTGCTCGAAGAGACGCGGCCGGCGGAGTAGGCGCATGGGTGGATCGGCGGAGACTGGCTATGTGCTCAAGCGTCTGCGGCCAACCATGCCGGCCTTCGACACGCTGAAGGAAGAAAGCCGACTGGAAGGCTACTGGATGCTGGTGCGCCTGGGGGATGGCTGGGCAAGCGGCCGCAACAAGTTCCTGAAACGGGGCGAGGCCTTGTTCGGGGCATGGCATGGCGCCGAACTTGCGGGCGTGTGCGGGCTGAACATCGATCCCTATGTCGAGGGCAGGAGCCAGGGCCGGGTGCGCCACCTGCTCGTCGGCGCGCCTCACCGCCGCGCCGGCCTTGGCCGCATGCTGGTCGAGACAGTCATCGATAGGGCTCGCCTGTATTTCACCGTGTTGAACACCCGCGCGCCGCCGGAAGCCTTCGGCTTCTATGAAAGGCTTGGCTTTCAACTCGTGGCAGGCGAAGAATTCGTCACCCACCGCATGGTGTTCGGGAAGGGGAATTGAAATGTCCTTGCGTYCGCCATCTCATCTTGCCGGCTCTTCGGCCGCTGAAGCCGCCTTCGATGCGCTTGGCCATGAGATCCTGGCCGAGAAGGCGGCGGCACTCGGCCGGGCCGGACAGCGGGTCGAGGAAACGTTGGCCAGGTTGCGTGACAATGGCGATGAGCAGTTGCGACCCCGTCTGCTCAAGGACGCCGCCGAGGCGGTGCAAGGCTATTTCATCCAGCGCGAGCTGTGTGGCTTGCGAAAGCACGATGGCGTTATCCGCGAATACGRYATCCCGAGGGCGGTGCTGGTCAGGCTTGGCGCCAAATAGAGGGCCTACGGTTCGGGACCATGGCCTACTCCAGCCATTCGGTGATGAACTTGCCGTTCTCGTGAATGTCGGTCGTTTCCAGCGGCCCCGGACCGAGATTGGTGAATTTGTGCGGTGTGTGGGGCGGCACGATAACGATCTGGCCGGCGGAAGCCTCGATTTCCTGGTCGCCGACGGTGAACAGGCCGGTGCCCTGGCGGATGATGAAGATCTCTGCATAGGGGTGGGCGTGCAGTCGCGGGCCACCGCCGACATCAGGCAGATAGTTGAAGATCAGGCAGGAGTTGGAGCCGTAGCCACCGCATTGCAACTCGCCCTTCCAGTGGTCGGAGCGAACTGCCCATTCCTCACGGTCTATGACGTGTGCCATGCTTGGGAGGATAGATCACACCGGCGCCCTGTGTCGAGGCAATCGGAACCTCGGATTTTGCTGATATTTCCCGGTTGTTTAGCCGCCTTTTGCGGCCATTCGCCGTCCCGCCGGGCAATAGGGGATTTTGTCCCCGCGACAATCTGCCCTTGTGCCTTGACCCGTCTGGACAAAAACGGGCTTCACGCATAAACCGAAGTCCAAATGCCGGAGGAATTCGCTAGCCTGTTCGCCATGCGCTGTCGGGTTGGCGTAATTGAGCGGGGAACAAGGCTCAGCCACCGGCGCGGAAGAGGCGAAAGGATCAGGCACCCGTGAGCGCAACCGACATCCAGGATCCCAACCGTCGAGACTTTCTCTACGTCGCCACCGGCATGGCCGCCGTGGTCGGCGCCGGTGCCTTCGCATGGCCGTTCATCGACCAGATGCGCCCCGATGCCTCGACGCTGGCGCTCGCCTCGGTCGAAGTCGATGTCGCCTCGCTGACGCCTGGCATGTCTCTGATCGTCAAGTGGCGCGGCAAGCCGGTTGTGGTGCGCAACCGTACCGAACAGGAAATGAAGGACGGCGAGGCCGTCAACCTCGCCGATCTCAAGGATCCGATTGCCCGCAACGCCAATCTGCCGTC
>NZ_JBFUGJ010000381.1:0-5428 GCF_056402975.1 Mesorhizobium sp. P3_A9
ACTTAGCGTTGGCTGCAACATAGCGGTCGTTCTTCTCAAGCATCCCTGCTTGCCTGAGTGATGGAATTAGTATGTCGGCCTTAACAGATGCCAGTTCGTCGAACCATTTCTGATAGGCTTGGGTGGGCTTTGGTTCTCCCCCGCCTCTTGAGCGCTTGCGATAATTTTGAACTATGGAGCCTACATATTTAGGAGTAAGTTCCGGCCATGGATATGCTGCTTCCTTCAAAATTTGCTGTTGGGACGCGGATTTGGACCATGCCATCCACCTAGGAAGGACTCGCGCAAGGGAGCGTAGCGCCATTGCCGAGAAAAAGTCTGGCGCCATCGGTATAACGAAATATTCACTGGTGGTAAGAAGGTTTTGATTAATTGCACCTAAGCTTGGAGACATATCCACGATAATAATGTCAGCAGATATACTCTCGGCAGTTATTTGAAGGAGATACCTGAGTGATCCCGGTATATTTTGCATGACTGTCAGGCTGGCAGATAACTCGTGAGCAATCGCCAGAGAGCTTTCATTCTCCGAAAAGGCAACGTGACCGGGTAGTATAAATAGGCCAGGTCTGTTTGGAACTTGATGTGTCTTTACAGGTTTTAATGCAACGGGACGGCCGTCAAAAGCTGGGGAGAGGCCATGACGGATATTTTTCGGTTCTTCGTTTCCACTGCTCTCATACGGATAGTCGTTATCATGATTATACTTTAAAACAAGGCCAGTTAAATTGCACTGAGGATCGCAATCTACCATCAAAACGCGAAGCCCTAGCTCAGCGAGCTTCCAGCTCACATGAAAAACGCTGGTAGTTTTGGAGACGCCGCCCTTGTGATTAAAAAACGCTATTTGCGTCGTCATATTTTCTCCCCCAAAAATCAAAAAATAAACTAGATCGAAAGTAGACGATCAGTCCGCGCTATTCAATCTCCGCGCCCAGCCCCGTCATCAGCCCCATGAACTCTGGAAAGCTGGTTGCGATCATGGCGGCGTCGTCGATGGTTACCGGCTTTTCCGTCGCCAGTCCCATCACCAGAAAGCTCATGGCGATGCGGTGGTCGAGATGGGTCTGGACGACGGTGCTCTGTCCATTGGGATGCTGGCCCAGCCCCTTGCCGCCGGGCTTGCCGCGCACGGCCAGCGATGCCTCGCCCTCTGTACAGCCGACGCCGTTGAGCTTCAGCCCGTTGGCGACGGCCGACAGCCGGTCGGATTCCTTCACCCGCAGCTCTTCCAGCCCCTGCATCAGCGTCTCGCCTTCGGCAAAGCTCGCGGCGACGGCCAGCACCGGGTATTCGTCGATCATCGACGGCGCCCGCTCGGGCGGCACGGTGACACCCTTGAGCTCGGAATAACGCACGCGCAGGTCGGCGACATCCTCGCCGCCGGCATTGCGCGGGTTCAAGATGTCGATCTGGCCGCCCATTTCCTGCAACGTCAGAAGCAGCCCGGTGCGGGTCGGGTTCATCAGCACATTTTCGATGACAATGTCGGAACCCGGCACGATCAGCGCGGCGACCAGCGGGAAGCCGGCCGAGGACGGGTCGCCCGGCACGGCGATCGTCTGGCCGGTGAGTTTGCCCTGGCCCTCGATGAAGATGTGGCGCACGCCGCGCTCGTCGGTCTCGACCGACAGGTTGGCGCCGAAGCCTTTCAGCATCTTTTCTGTATGGTCGCGTGTCATCACCGGCTCGATGACGGTGGTGATTCCCGGCGTGTTGAGGCCGGCGAGCAGCACCGCCGACTTCACCTGTGCCGAGGCCATCGGCACGCGGTAGGTGATCGGGGCGGCGTGCTTGGGGCCGTGCAGCGTGATCGGCATGCGGTCGCCGGGCGTCGCCTTCAGCACCTGCACGCCCATCTGGCGCAAGGGTTCGAGTACGCGGCCCATCGGCCGGCCCGACAGCGAGGCGTCGCCGATGAAGGTGGTTTCCATGTCGTAGGTGCCGACCAGCCCCATGGTGAGGCGCGAGCCGGTGCCGGCATTGCCGAAGTCGAGCGGACCTTCCGGCTGCAGCAGGGCGCCATTGCCAGTGCCGCGGATGACCCACTCGGTGCCGCGCTTCTCTATATGCGCGCCCATCGCCTTCATGGCGGCAGCCGTGCGCATCACGTCCTCGCCTTCGAGCAGGCCGGTGACGCGGGTTTCGCCGGAGGCGAGACCGCCGAACATCATGGAGCGGTGTGAGATCGACTTGTCGCCCGGCACGCGTGCCGTGCCGGAAAGGGCTGACGATTTACGGGCGGTGGCCGGCTTGGAGGCGGCGGCGTGAGACATGGAATTTCCCTGGACGGATTGCCGGCGGGCCGGCGCTTTTCATTTGTTGCGGCGGTCTCGTATCACGGCGGGGCGAAATGGTCATCCCCATGGTCGTCACTTGACGCGAGGCCTTTCAATGCATGGTTTTGTGACGCCGGCTTTTCGCTTTGACAGCGCTGCAAACTGTGGTTAAGGGGACCACTCTTTTATTGACGAGGCTCGCCGTGGCAAAAAACGAACTTGGCACAAAACGCATCGACCCGGAAACGGGCCGAAAATTCTATGACCTGAACAAGGATCCGATCGTCTCGCCCTATACCAACAAGACCTATCCGCGTTCCTATTTCGAAGAAGGCAAGATCGCCGCCATCGAAGAGGAAGAGGAAGTGGCCGAGAAGGAAGTGGACAGCGAGGAAGAGGAAGGCGTCGAGGTCGTGTCGCTCGAAGAGGCCGACGAGGACGTCAAGGGTGACGACCTGCCGGATCTCGGCGACGACGAGGACGATGTCGACCTGGGCGACGACGAGGATGACACCTTCCTTGCCGACGAAGAGGAAGAAGACGACGACGTTGCCGACATGATCGGCGTCGGCGACGACGACGACGAGGTCTGATCGGCCTTTGGCGAAAGGCGTTTGCCGGCTTTCGCAACGTTGGAATAAAAAGCCGGTGTTCAGGCTTGATATTGATGAAGGGCGGGGTTAGAAGCCGCCTGCACTAACGGCGCGGTGTTCCAACCCGCGCTGATCTCTTCGCCGGAAACGGCGCCGGCTGACTGCCGGAAGTGGGGCCATAGCTCAGTTGGGAGAGCGCTTGAATGGCATTCAAGAGGTCGTCGGTTCGATCCCGATTGGCTCCACCAAACAGTCCTCTTCCGTTTTGCAACGTCAAGCGCCGCTACGAAGTCGGCTTGGAACCAAGGCTGACGTAACGGCGGCGCGGCGTGTCTGTTAACCAGCCCGGGTTCGGGCTGTTTCTGTGTCCGGCAGCTTTCCCGCCTATTCCGAAGTCCCCGACCAGGTGTTGAAGCGCTCGCTGAGCTCTTCCAGATGGTCGAGCCAGAAGGCGCGGGCCTCCTCGCTGCCGATATGCAGGCCGGTCTTGAGGTTGTCGCCGGCCGGCAGCAGGGCGATGCGCTCGGGCTTGATGAACTTGTCGGCGCCGTTGATCGTCGTGCCGTAGGCGAAGATGTTGGTGAAGTCGGCCTGCCGCTTGGGGTCGGAAGCGTATTTGATGAATTGGTGGGCGAGATCGATGTAGGGCGACTTGGCGGGAATGGCCCAGGCGTCGACATCATACTGGGTGTTCTGCCAGACGATGCCGAAATGCTTGCCCTCGTCCAGCGCGGCGGAAACCCGGCCATTATAGGCGAGCGCCATGGCGACGTCGCCCGAAGCCAGCCACTGCGTCGGCTGCGCGCCGGCCTTCCACCACTGAATCTGCGGCTTGATGGTGTCGAGCTTGGCGAAGGCGCGATCGATGCCTGCCGGCGTCGACAGCACCTTGTAGACATCGGCGGGCGCCACACCATCGGCCATCAGGGCAAATTCGAGATTGATCTTCGGCCCCCGGCGCATGGCGCGCTTGCCCGGCCATTTCTGAAGATCGAAGAAGTCCTGCACCGTCGCCGGGCCTTCCTTCACGCTGTCCTTGTTGTAGGCGATGACGATCGACCAGGCCGTGGTGCCGACGCCGCATTCCGAAACCGCGTAGGGCACGAAATCCTTCTTGTCGCCGATCTTCGACCAGTCGAGCGGTGCAAAAATGCCTTCCTCGCAGCCGCGCACCAGCTCGGCGGTCTCGACCTGGACCACATCCCAGGGCACGACGCCGGTGTCCTGCATGGCCTTGAACGGCGCCCAGCCACCTTCATAGACGTCATCGAGAACTTTGATGCCTTTCTCCATGCCGAAAGGCGTGAAATAGATGTTGCGCTTGGCGTCCTGCACCGCACCGCCCCATGCCGTCACGGTGAAGTCGCGCGCCTGCGCCAGCCCTTGCGCGCCGATGCCGAGCACGGCCGCCAGCAGCACACTCCCGATAATGCCCTTCATGCCGATCCCCCTATGTTGCCAAGCCTTCAGTCGCCCTGGATTTGATAGCGCATAGCGGCTGAAACAGCGTGACGATTTTTGGGATGATATTCGCGCCAGCCGATCATGGATATGTGCGCCCCAGACCGCGCATGGCGCGTCGCCGCAGCAGCTCGAACAACGCCACAAAGACCAGTGTGGAGACGACCAGCAAGGCGGCGACCGCGACGATCGACGGTTCGAGCTGGTCGCGCAGGCCGGCAAAGAGCTGGCGCGGCAGCGTGAACTGCGCCGGCGAGGCGACGAACAGCGCCACAACGACCTCGTCGAAGGAGGTGATGAAGGCAAAGACGGCTCCAGACAGAACCCCCGGCGCGATGATCGGCAGGGTGATCATGCGAAAGGTGGTCAGCGGCGTCGCGCCGCAGCTCTGCGAGGCGCGCAGCAGCTGGCGGTCAAAGGCGCGCAGCGTGGCCATCACGGTGACCACCACGAAAGGAGCGCCAAGCATGGTGTGCGCCAGGATCAGGCCCGTGAAGGTGCCTGACATACCGATGCGGGCATAGAGAAAGTAGACGCCGAGCGCGATGATGATCGGCGGAACGACCAATGGCGACATGAAGATCGCGATCACGATCCCACGCCCCGGAAACTTCGCCAGCATCAGCCCGCAGGCGGCCATGGTGCCCAGCACCGTGGCGAGGATGGTCGCGGCACTGGCCACGATCAGGCTGTTCTTCAGCGCCGTGAGCCATGGAAACGGTTGCAGCACCTGTTCATACCAGCGCAGCGACAGCCCCGGCAGCGGATAGCTGAGGAACGTGCCCGAGCTGAACGAGATCGGGATGATGGCGACGATCGGCAGCACCAGGAAGGCGCAGGTCAGCAACACCAAGAGGCGCAGCACGATGCCGCCGAACCGCTGCTGCCAGGTCAGGAAACCAGGCGAGGCGTTGACGGTCCTCATATCGGCAGACCGCGCGCTCGAAACAGTCTGGCGAATATGACATAGCTGAGCAGCGTCGAGACGAGCAGCAATGTCGCGACCGCGCTCGCCATGCCCCAATTGCCGATCTCAAGCGCGAACTCGGTCACCAGCGAGCTCAGCATCTGGTCGCCGGCGCCGCCGACCAGCAC